>JBAVGL010000562.1:0-16989 GCA_049684795.1 Chitinivibrionales bacterium
AATCAAGGCACTTTTCAATGCGCTCGCGCGGTTCGTCCGTCGCGATATCGACGTCGATGGAAAAACGACGCGGTTTTTCCAATATCAGTAAAAGCGAATTCCCGCCTTTAAATTGGAATTTGAGTCCTTCCTGGGCAAGCTCGGCAACCAGTTCAAGGCAATGCACCGCCTGTTCCGCCAGGGCCTCCGAAGCGTCAAACTTGTTTTTCTCTATGTTTTTTTTAGTAAAATATTTTTTTTCCGCTATAGGCATACGTGTTCCTTTCGCAGACCAACAAAGAATTATACATCAAAATCTACAAAATGCGAATACCAAAGTTCAAATTATAATTAATTCATCCTGATTTTATTATTTTATACGTTAGTGGCGGTCGTTTCGACAAGCTCAACATGTTATCAAGGAGAAATACTTTGAAAAAAATCATTTTCGTTTCTCTCGCAATCATCACTCCCCTCTTTTTCCTGCAATGCTCAAAAAACCAGAACATCATTATCGGAGGGTTGTTCCCGTTATCGGGAAATGCGGCGACATTCGGACTGTCGTCCAGACAAGGAATGCAACTTGCCGTGGACGAGGTAAATACCAAAGGCGGAATTAAGGTCAACGGCGAAATCCGGCAGGTTCAGCCCATTTTCGAAGATGACGAGGGACAGCCCGAAAAAGCCGCAAACGCCTGTCAGAAGCTCATAAGTCAAAATGGCGTGTGCATGATTATCGGAGCGGTAATGTCGAAGAACTCCCTTGCCATCGCCCCTATTTGCCAGGATTCCCGCGTGCCCATGATTTCTTCCGCTTCAACAGCCGAAAAAGTCACGGAAGCAGGGGACTATGTTTTTCGCGCTTGTTTTATTGACCCATTTCAGGGAACGGTAATGGCAAATTACGCCTATTCCAATTTGCAGGCGCGTGCCGCGGCGATCATTTACGATAATGGGAACGATTACAATAAAGGCCTTGCCGAGGTTTTCAAGAAAAGATTCGTCGAATTAGGCGGCCGCATCGTTGCCTCGGAAGCGTTTACCGATGAGGCCAACACTGTTGACTTTAAAGCCCAGTTAACGAACATAAAGGCCTCAAAACCCGATTTCCTGTATTGCCCGAACTATTACGCCGCCGACGCCATGATCATGAAGCAGGCGCATGAAATAGGCCTAAACGTGGCCACCGGCGGCGGAGACGGCTGGGACTCGCCCAAGCTCGTTGAAATCGGCGGAAAAGACGTTGAAGGCTGCGTGTTTTCAAACCATTTTTCAAAAGAAGACACCAGCGCAATAGTCCGGAATTTTGTCGAAAAATACAATGCCAGATTCGGCAGCGTTCCCGACGCGTTGGCGTCCCTCGCCTACGACGCTGCCACAATCGGGCTTTCCGCTATCGCGGAAGCAGGCAGCATAAATAGCGAGGCCCTTAAAAACGCCATTACATCCATTTCAATAACGGGAGTTTCGGGAACGATCACATTCGACCAGAAAAGAAACCCCATTAAAAGCGCGGTAATATTGAAAATGGAAAACGGCACGCAGAGATTTGTCACAAGAATTGCTCCTTAAGCAGGTCACTCTTATGTCCAGTTACCTCTTCCAACAGCTCTTAAACGGCATCCAGCTCGGCACCATTTACGCGCTCATCGCGCTTGGCTATACCATGGTGTACGGCATTATCAAGCTCATTAATTTCGCCCATGCCGATATTTTCATGGTGGGCGCGTATGTCGCTTTCTTTCTGGTCGCCTACCTTTCGGGAACGTCCGGCAGCGTGCCTGTTCAGCTGTGCATCTGGCCTTCGGTGGTTCTCGGATATCTCGTACTCGGTTTTGCAGCGGAGCGGATACCTTTTGTAAAGTCTTTTTTCGGATCGTTCGACCGAAGGCGCCAAAACGCGCCGACCATACAGTCGCGCGCCGCCATATCGTTTGCAAAGAGTGTCGCGCAGATGCTTTTAATCATGCTCCTGGCCGCAGTATTCGCGCCCGTTTTATACTTTTTTACCCGCACATTTTTCAAGCCCCCACTTAACCTGTTTTCCATTCCCGCGATCATCGTCTATGTCATGGTCATATGCGCCCTGCTCGGAATGGCCATGGAAAAAACGGCCTACAGGCCCCTTCGCCACAAGCCAAGAATTTCGGCTCTTATCACGGCCATGGGAGTTTCGTTCTTCCTGGAAAATTTCTGCTCGCTACCCATCGTTTTCGGAAATAAATACCAGGCCTTCCCGACTCTTGTCCAGAAACACGATGTCATCCGGTTTGCCGGAAGCGGAGTAGCCATCAGTAATATTTTCATCATTAATATGTCCGTCCTTGCCTGCATGCTCTTTCTGCTGTGGTTCATCGTTGAAAAAACGCTCATCGGCAAGCAGATGAGGGCCGTGGCATTCGACCATACAACCGCTTCGCTCATGGGAATCGACGTTGACAAAACAATATCGATCACATTCATGATCGGCCCGGCCCTGGCAGGCGTTTCAGGCATTTTATACGCCATGAATTACGGCATCCTGCAATCCCCTTTCCTTGGGTTTTACCCCGGCCTGAAGGCATTTATAGCGGCCGTGCTCGGCGGCATAGGCAGCCTGCCGGGGGCCGTTCTCGGCGCGTTTCTCATGGGCACCACCGAGGTGTTCGCCAATTCGATCGACTCGAACCTCGGATTTGCCGCCGCGTTTGTCGTGCTCATCGTGATATTGCTTATCAAGCCCACGGGCATTCTCGGCAAAAAAGAAATCGATAAGGTGTAGGCGCATGTTTGCCAAAGAACACGGAATCCACCTTCAAAAACTGATACTTGTCACAGGAATATTCATCCTCCTCCAGGCGATCATGGGGGTTCTGGCCCATGAGCGCGCTTACCAGTATTACGTCAGGATTTTTCTGCTCATCGAAATAAATATCATCCTCACCGCCTCGCTGTCTTTTATCAACGGCCATACAGGCCAGTTTTCCCTTGGACACGCCGGATTCATGGCAATCGGCGCCTACAGCTCGGTCATGGTCACCACTGTTTTGCCAAGATTAATCATGGGATCGGCCTTGAACACGGGCTCTTTGGGATGCCATGCGATTTTTATCTGCTCGATTTTCCTGGGCGGCGGCGTTGCCGGGCTATTCGGTCTTGTCATCGGTTTTCCGTCTTTGCGTCTGAGAGGCGACTATCTCGCGATCGTGACTTTGGCCGCGGGCGAGGTCATCCGGGCCTTGCTTCGGTTCTTGGATTTTTTAGGAGGACCGCGCGGCATCCCCGGAATACCTAAATTCGCGGGCTGCGTTTACATTGGTCTTTTTTTCATGCTGTCGATATGGATCATGCGCAATATCGTTTTTTCGCATTTCAGCCGCGGGTATATCGCCGTACGGGACAACGAACTGGCCGCAGGCTGCATGGGAATAAATACCACCTTTCAGAAGGTCTCAGCGTTTATCGTGGGCGCTTTTTTCGCGGGTATTGCCGGTGGACTGTTCGCCCACATGAGCCAATACATCAATCCCGACAATTTCGGGTTCCTTAAAACGCTCGATATCCTTATTTTTCTGTATGTGGGAGGTTCGCAAACGCTCGCGGGAAGCATCGTGGGGGCCGGCCTGTTCACGCTTGTTCCCGAAGGACTACGGCTTGTCAATATTGAAAACTGGCGCATGGTGATTTATCCTCTTGTATTGATCGTCGTCATGCGGTTCAGGATGAATGGAATAATGGGAAACAGGGAATTCGGTTTTTTGACCCCCTGGAAATACAAAGAGATGCTTCTGAAAAGGGGAAAACCGTGATCCTTTTAAAGACCGTCGATATGACGCATTATTTCGGAGGGCTGCGTGCCCTCTCGCATTTCAATATCGAACTCAATCCGGGGGAGCTGGTCGGGTTGATCGGCCCCAACGGCGCGGGCAAAACAACCGCCTTTAACCTGATAAGCGGTATTTACAAACCCACGTCGGGGAATATTTTCATCGACAATCTCGACATCACCGGACTGCCTGCCCACAGGATCAATCGTCTCGGCATTTCCCGGACGTTTCAGAACATCCGGTTATTTCATGATATGTCGTGCATTGACAATATCAAAGTCGCCTCCCGGATGTGCCTTGATTACGGAGTTTTTTCGAGCCTCTTTCATCTTCCTTCATTCTGGCGGCAGGAACACCGGCTCGACGACTATTGCTACGAATTGCTGAAAATGCTCGGCCTGCATCATTACGCGAACCAGAGAGCCGCCTCATTGCCTTACGGGCAGCAGCGAAGGCTTGAAATCGCCCGTGCCCTGGCAACGCAGCCAAAATTACTGCTTCTCGACGAACCGGCCGCAGGCATGAACCCGGCCGAGACCAGAAAGCTTATCGAAACCATCCTCTGGATAAAAAAGGAATTCAAGCTCACCATCCTCATAATCGAACACAACATGCACGTGATCATGAACATTTCCGAGCGGATTCTGGTCATGGATTTCGGGGAAACCATTGCCGCGGGCATACCCGATAAAATCAGGTCCGATCCTCTGGTGGTTGCCGCGTATCTGGGGAAAATGGAGGAACATGCTCCTCGAAATCCGTGATTTGAGCGTTTCCTACGGGGCCATCGCCGCGCTGCATGAAGTGTCCTTTAATGTTCCGCGGGGCGAAATTGTCGCCATTATCGGGGCAAACGGCGCGGGTAAATCGACCATTCTCAACACTGTTTCCGGTCTGTTAAAACCAAAATCCGGCAAGATTATTTTTAAAGGGACGGACATAACCGGCCTGCCCGCGCACCACATCGTAAAAAAAGGAATTGTCCAGGTGCCTGAAGGCAGGGGTATTTTTGCCCCTCTTACGGTAATGGAAAATCTTGAGATCGCCGCGGCAAGCGGCAGGGCCTTGGCCGGAAATGACGACTATGACCACGTTTTCGCGCTTTTCCCCCGACTCAAAGAACGCAGGAAACAAACCTCGGGGACCTTAAGCGGCGGCGAACAGCAGATGCTGGCGGTCGCCCGCGCGCTGCTTGCGAAGGGAGAACTGCTTTTGCTCGACGAACCGTCGATGGGTCTTTCGCCCGCCTTCGTCGAGAATATTTTTGAAATCATTCTCAGAATATGCAAAGAAGGCACAACCATACTTTTAGTGGAACAGAATGCTTACAAAGCAATGTCAATCGCTCACGACGCCCATGTTCTGGAAACGGGCAGGATTGTTCTTTCCGGAAAAGCATCTGATCTTCGGGATAATGCCCGGATCAAAGAAGCGTATCTGGGAGGATGAGGTCTTCTTCAAAGCTCCTGAATCCACAAAGGCCTGTAACCGTCGTACAGGCCTTCCTTGTAATTGAGCATCACGATTTCGGTTTTGCTTCCCCGTTTGATGTTAACGATAAAACGGTCGATTGATTCACGCGTGATAAAAAGTCCCTTTCCATGATCGTCAAGAAGTCCGACGGAAAGGCCGTCTTCTCCTTTCGTAGTATTGCGCTCAAGCCAGTACAGCACGTCTTTCTTAGCCAGAAGGCCTTTCTGGTCCATGACCGATACCCCGACTTTTTCATCGTCGGTTCCCCACGAAACCAGCACTTCTTCACTGGGCGACAGGTTGACATCGATCGGCCACAATTCCTTCCGGTCTCCCCGCTCCCGTTTTGCGCCATAGTAAACGGCATTAATGATTATTTCATTAAGCGCCTGCCTGAATTTCCTTTTATGGCGGGCATTGGACATGGCGTTTACGATTTTCTGGATTACATGTTCAATTTCGCTGCTCGATTTTATCGTCATGGAATTGACCGGGCATTTTACGTAATGTTCCAATCCGAAAATATCTTCGGTGATGATATTGCGGACAAGCAGCCTTACCTCTTCAAAGTTAAAGGGCGTTGTTTTGGTGATGATATTTCCGATATCATAATTTTTCGCCATGTTGATATAATCCCGAACGTCATAGGCCGTAATAAGGGCGCTTTTCATCATCGGATAAAGTTGTTTGACCTTTTTAATCAGTTCAAAGCCTTTCATCCCGGGCATGTTGATGTCGGACAGCAGGAGCCTAAACGAATCCTTGTGCAGCATTCCCAATGCCTCCTTGGCATTACGCGCAGTGCTTGTTTCGTATCCTTCATCCTTTAGAAATTCGCTTAACACATCCAGAAAGTCAACCTCATCGTCAACGAGCAGAATTTTTTCATTCATGATGTTTCATTCCTGTCGGAAGCTTGACATAAAACGAAGTATTTCCGGGTTCCGAAGTAAACCACACTTCGCCCCCCGATTCATGTATGATTTTATAAACGATCGCGAGTCCGAGCCCCGTGCCCTTTCCCGGTTCTTTAGTCGTGAAAAACGGGTCAAATATCTTGTCTTTAACTTTGTTGTCAATCCCGCTCCCGCTGTCCCTTATTTCAACAGTTACCCACGCAGGATCGTCGGACCAGGTTCTGATACCGAGCGTCCCTTTGCCGTCCATCGCATCGGACGCATTGGTAATAATATTTAAGAAAACCTGCACAAAACGTGAATGGTCGCCGAAAATGACAAGTCCTTCCTGGTATTTTTTTTCAATGACAATTGAATCGAATGAATTTTGATACTCAACATAGGTCAATGTTTCATCCAGAATTTTTTGCACCTGATGGACGGCCATTTGCGTCGCGCGATATCTCGCAAAATCGAGAAGGTTATTGATGATGGAAGCGCAGCGGCACGTTTGCGCTTCAATGGATTCAAAATTTTTTACCGCCCAAGCTTTGTCCCATGCGTCCTTGGCAAGCGCCATCTGGGCGCGGGCGCTGATGACCGACAAAGGGTTTCGCAGTTCGTGCGCAATCCCCGAAAGCATGGTGCCCATTGTCGCCAGCTTTTCAGCACGGTACAATTGCTGGGCCGTATTCTCCTGGCTTGTAATATTATTGACAAGCATGAGTACCCCGTTAATGGTATGCCCGTGGTCACTCATTTGATAAAAGGCTATTTCAATGACCGAGTTGTCGATGCTTATTTTTTTCATATCGTGGCGTACGAAGCCCGACAACATCTTTTTCAGAAAGTCTTCAATGGCCGTGCGTATTTTAACGGGAAAAATATTTCCGTACGCGGAACCTATATAATCGGTTGACGCGAGTTTGAATAGCGTGCGGGCATTCTCGTTGAGCATGATCACCGTTCCTTTTAAATCGATGATTATCAGGCCCGAGGCGATTGAACCGGCTATATTTGCGTTAAGTTCGCGTTCATGGTCTAAAACCTGATTCCGCAGCAGAATCTCCTTTTTCAAAGTTTCTTTTTCCCAATGGTTCTGCTGGAGAAGCTGAAAATTGTTGTTGAGACAGGACTCGATGAGGATTTTGTCCAATCGTGAACATAGTAATCCGGATTCTATTTCATGGGAATAAACCCACTCAAGCGTTGATTCGGACAGAAATTTCAAAAGAGTTTCAGGAACGCTTTTCGGATCGGAAATGAAAACTGCCGTTGGAACATTATTGTTCAGAAAATAGAGGTGTTCAATGTTAAAAGCGCCGTTTTCCCTGATGAGGTCTTCATTAATGATCATGAGCGAATACGGAACGTCAACGTCGCCTATGCATTCAATGTCTGGCGCCAAAACAGGCTTATACCCATGCAGTTCGAGCTGTTCATTAAGACGGTCAACGTTAATATTGACAAGAAGGATATTTGTAATTACCGGCGTGAAGGAAGGCATAACATATTATTATACCTACAATTGCGGCTATATGACAACTATATAAATGCAAATATTTATTTCGCCAATTTAAACAGTTCGGGTATCCGCAGAATATCGTTGTAGGTAACAAATAAAAAAAGGAAAATAAAAAAGCCTATGGCTATTCGATTAATCAACATTTGATGCGTTACGGAAAGGGGTTTGCGGCGAATTGTCTCAATAAGCAAAAAGAACAAAAGGCCTCCGTCCGTAATGACAAGAGGCAAAACGTTTAATACGGCAAGATTGATGCCGATCAATGCCATAAAATCAAGGATCGGCGACAAACCGCCCATGGCCACCAAACCGGACATTTGAACAATGCCCACGGGACCCGCTAATTGCTGCGGCGGCACCTGTTTGGAAATCAGTTTGCCAATCACGTCAAAAATCATGGTCGTATACTCCCACGATTTATGAAACGTCTTTAAAACCGCCTCGTTTAAGGGATAACTGACCCTTATGGTCCGGGGGTTTTGGGGAGCTATGCCGATCAAATAGCGCTTCGCGTCACGTTTGTATTCGGGGGCGATCGTCGTATTGACAAGTGAATCAGCCCTGCGAACGACAAACTTGAAGGGCCCCGCGAGGGAATCATAGTGCAGTATGATCGCTGAAAGCTGCGGCCATGAATAAATTTTCCCGTCATTTATCGACACAATAACATCATTGATACGAAGGCCGGCTTTGTGCGCCGGAGATCCCGCGGTAACGGAACCGACCACTGCCGGATATGGAGGAAGCAGGCCGCCGGCCGGTTGCTTTGGAATGTCCCTGCCATAGATCCTTGGCATAACAAGATTAATCGAGTCTTTTCGTGAAGTTCTGATAAGCACGACCTTGTAAACGGCTGACCGGGAGCCAAGGATTGTCTGAATATCCTCCCACGATTCTATGGGATGATTGTTTATTGCAATGATACTGTCACCGGGAAAGAAACCCGCCTGTTTTGCGACGGAGCTATCGGACACCGCGCCGATAATCGGGCGCTTGAGAAACACCGGCTTATCGACACCAACTAAAAACATGACAACTAAAAAGACTAAGGCAAAAATAAAGTTGGCAAGCGGTCCGGCTAGCGCGACCAACGCTCTTTGCCATGTAGGCTTTGAATTGAAATCTCCAGGTTCAACCGTTTTACCTTCTTCGGGCTGCTCCCCCGCCATATGCACGTATCCGCCGAAGGGAATGCTGCTTATCCGATATTCCGTTTCACCTATGTTTTTTTTAAACAATGGCTTTCCGAACCCGATTGAGAAAGCCAGTACGCGAATATGCCAGGCTTTGGCCATGAGAAAATGACCAAGTTCATGGATCACCACTAAAATTCCAAGAATAACAAGGCCGATAATGATTTGTATCAAAATGGTCATGATTTCATCCGAACTTTCTTATTAGTTTCGTTCTAACGATTGAGTCGCTATTTTCTATTGTTTCTAAACTGTCAATTGGTACCGGAGGATTTCCGTTCAGCGAGTCTTCGACTATTTCAGCGATTTGATTAAAGCGGATTTTGCCGCTTAAAAAAAACTGGACAGCCATTTCGTTGGCCGCATTAACGACGCTCGGTGAAGTGCCGCCTTTTTTTCCCGCGTCAAGACATAATTTCAAACAGGGGAAACGTGAATAATCGGGCTCAAAAAAAGTAAGCGAGCCGATTTTCGCCAAGTCCAGTCGCCGACTTTGAATCGGCATCCTGTCGGGATAGCTGAGCGCGAATTGTATCGGCAATTCCATGTCGGGGACGCCCATTTGGGCCATTACGGCGCCGTCGAAATATTCCACCATGGAATGGATTATTGATTGAGGATGGATAAGCACCCGGATTTTGTCAAACTCCATGTTGAAAAGATGGTGGGCCTCAATCACTTCGAACCCTTTATTGATAAGCGTCGCGGAATCGATTGTTATTTTTTTTCCCATCGACCATGTGGGGTGGTCAAGGGCTTCTTCGGGCGTAATTTCCCTTAATTTGTCCCTTTCAATCCCCCTGAAAGGACCGCCCGACGCCGTAAGGATTATTGACTCGATAGCGGCTTTATTTCCGCCGGACAGGCATTGGAGAATAGCGCTGTGTTCGCTGTCAACAGGAATAATTTCACCGAAACCTTTGTCAATAAGCCCTTTGATGTATTCTCCGCCGATGACCAGGCTCTCTTTGTTTGCGAGGGCAACACGTTTGTTGAGTTTGAGGGCTGCAACAGTGGCCCTCAGGCCAGCGGCCCCGACAACGGCGTTTAAGAGAACGTCAAAATCCGTTTCGTTGACAATATCTTCAAGGCCCTTCTGGCCGGTAAATATTTTTATCGTCGAAGGTAATTCCTCGCATTCCTTTACGGAAGCGCAGGCTGAAGGGGTTCCGATACATAATGAAACAGGTTTGAATTCACGACTGAGCTCCACAAGTTTAGCGGCGTTATTATACGAAGACAGGCCGACCAGATTAAATTTATCAGGGTAACGCCGTATGCAATTACAGGCGTTCGTTCCGATTGAGCCGGTTGCGCCAAGGAGCACTATTTTCATGCGAATCAACCTGCGAATTTATTGACAATCCAGAAAAATAGCCCTAGCGTGGGGGCGGTAAAGAACACGCTGCCGAAACGGTCCAGGATCCCGCCGTGTCCGGGTATCAGTTCGGAAGCATTCTTGACTTTAAAGTAACGTTTGATTAATGAAACAAGAAGGTCGCCGGCCTGGGCTGAAACTCCTATGAGGAGACCCATGATCAATCCCATAAACCAGGGATACTTCGGATTACCCCAATAATGCCAGCACAGCGGACAGACAATAAACGCCACGAGAAAACCGCCGATGCTTCCTTCGATGGTTTTATTCGGACTGATGGTGCTGTACCGGTGTTTTCCCCACAAGCTACCAATGAAGTAGGCCCCTGAATCGCACAAAAAAACCGACAGTATGATCATGATGACGCCGATTTGGGAAAGCATCGGATGCGGAAAATGTCTGAAAAAAGACTGGAACGGCTCCTGATAAAAATTAAGCAGCGATATTCCCGCAATATAAAGGAACACGATCGCGCTGAACAAAAGCGACGCGCGTTTCCACCGTCCGGTATTTTTATCGCCCCATGCGATCGCCTCGAAAGCCACCATAATAAGGAGGATAAAAATGGCGAATTTCATCGGCATCGACTGCCCGATCAGGTCTAGACTTAGAAACGAGATAATCCACAAATAGCTTAACCAGAAACCGTTTCTCGGAAAGGAAACGGCCAGCATTTTGATGTATTCATAACATGCCAGAATAACAAGTATCAGGGCGGCGATTTGCCCCGGCAGAACATTGCCGAGGGATTTCGGCAACACCACTATAGTGGAATTGATGATCCACCACCCTACAGGAATGCCCCATGCGCAGAAAATAAGACGTTTTCCAAGCTCACGCGCATTGATCATGGACTAATCCTTTACTTTTCCGAACCGTCGATCACGCTTGTTGAAATCCTGGATCGCGGCAACAAGACTCTCTTTATCGAAATCAGGCCATAATAAATCGGCAATGTATAATTCAGCGTAAGCCGATTGCCAGAGCAGAAAATTGCTTATCCTTTTTTCCCCGCCCGTACGGATGACCAGTTCCGGATCGGGAAACGCATGAGTATAAAGGTAGCTATGGAACAGGGTCTCATCCAGTTTTTCAAGAAGCGCGGGATTATCAATGGCGTCTTCCGCAAAGCGTTTTGCGGCCTCCATGATTTCCGCGCGTCCGCCGTAACTGACGGCCAGTATGAGGTTCAACCCGGAATTGTTCTTAGTGGATTCGATTCCCTTGACAAACTCGTTACGTGTTTTCGGAGGAAGTTTTGATAGGTCGCCGATTGCATGGAGACGGACATTATTTTTGTTCAGGTCCCGTATTTCTCGTCTGACCATTTCAACCAGCAGGTCCATAAGCATGGCAACCTCGACCCTCGGCCTTCCCCAGTTTTCGGCGGAAAACACATAGATGGTCAAATACGAAACGCCCAACTCACCGCATGCACGGACGATTTTTCGCAATGCGTCCGTCCCGGCGCGGTGACCGGCCGTCCGAGGCAATCCACGGGACTTTGCCCAACGGCCATTTCCGTCCATAATGATTCCGATATGTTTGGGAATATTCATAGGACAACCGGATCGCTCAACGTGGCAATGCAGTAATGGTGAGAAGAAAAAGATTAACTGACCAAATATACATTCTGAAAAAAAGGAAATAAACGAAAATGCCTTCGGAAAAGCATTATTTTGCGGAAGGATCCGGCTGTTTTTCCCTTCGCTCGGACAATTCCCATTTGAAATAGGTATAATCTTCGGGGATATGCTCGTAATCCTCTTCAACGACGGTCCCATCATCCAAAACCGCAACAATGTCCTTGCGCTTCTGGCAGTCTTCCATATTAAATGTGAAACGGTTTATATATGATCCTCCTTTTGAAAAGACAATTACCTCGGCACATTTTTTGAGGTCAACGCGGACAAAAACTTCCGACAACGGCGTAACGCGGATGACCCGAGCCGCCACGACTTCGTCGCCCACGCCGTAATGAATAGTGCGCACTTCTTCATTCTCTTTATTATAAAGTATAATCGCGTATTGACACGAAGCGGTGGACAGGCGAGCAACGGAATCACGCGCGTGTTTTGCTTCCGCGGGCAAAGCATTTGTGTTAAACGACAATCTTTTTTTAAGCTCCGTATTGGTCTCCCGGACAAGTTGCGCATAATATCCATCGCATGTGCATTCCGAAATCGTCGCACGGTGTCTTTTTCCATGTTCATCGCGAACCACGATTCCCGCGACTTCACCGGTCCTGTTTTTCTGAGATGAATGGCATTCCAGCGCCATGGGCTTTAAACAATACATCTTCTGCGCATCAATCAATTCATTATTCGCGGGGTCGATGATTCGCGGGAGGTATCTGAGAAACAGGCGTTTCCTGACTTCGATCGTCCGGGTCCTGAAATCGCAAATTCCATAATATGCATCGCCGTTATCGTCGATTGAGGGTAACGTCGCGAATTGCCAGAACCGTTTGACGGTATAGTCCGTGTTGCTTTTTTTGTCATGTTCCAGCACATCATCAATAAGGACTTGCTTCATAAGCTGATCGTTAAAAAGAATGTTCCCGGCCTGGTCGCAGAGATACAGCATCTGTTTGCTCTCGATCGCCGAAGTGCCAATGACCGAATGGACCCCGAAATAGTACTGCTTGCCTTGCCAGCAATACGTTCCCAAAGGGCTGATAAGTTGTTTTTCAACCTCCGTTCTCTGGTCAGGAAGGACCCCGGGGAAAAACGAACTGAAAGCCTGGTCCTGCATGACAATGAGCGGTGACAAAAATGAATAAAATTTGTCAAGAGACCACCATTTTTTACCCGAGGCAAGCGATGAATAGCCGACGAGGTTCGGCATTAAATAAGATTTTGGCGCCATTTCGTCGATCATGCCGCTTCCTGCCAGGTTAAAAAGTTGTGAGCTTTCGATGTCCTTGAAGTTTGCAAAGGTATTCCCGGCATATCGGCTCAAGCCTTTTTTATACAGGATTTTCTGATATATTTCCAAAGAGTCCCTGTTGGCGGCATTCCTTTTAAAGTAAACAAGGGTTTTATTATCGAGCGGATAAGCGCACCTGAGCCGTTGTGGATCGTCAAATGATAGCTTCTTATTTTCTTTAATGACGGAATGAGAATCGACCAGCGCGCCGTTCGGTCGGTATAAGGCATACCCATTGCAGGAATAGAACAGGAGTGTCTGTCCATCCATTATTACGGGCCCGGAAAGCGTCCTGCGAAGATCCTCCCCTTTGCCGCACCAAAAAAGGCTTGAAGGGTCCTGATTGAGCGAAATGGTAAAACACAAAGTATCTTTAACATATTGCCCGAACAAGGGCGGCGAAACAACAATAATTGAAATAATTAAGCACTTCAGGCGCGGCATAACATACGAACTGAGAAACATTTCCATAAACCCCTTTTTCCAGTTGCCTTCTTATTATAAACTATACCATTTAATTTTGGCATATTTAATTACTTTAAAGCACATTTTTATATTTATCAGACAAAAACTGACATGCTCTTTATAAAAAATATCCACCAAACACACAAGGCGGATAAGAACCTTTACGAGAATTTATCTACGCATATAAGTCAGCTACAGAAACTAACCTGCCTAAGGGCAGATAAGGTTCTGTACGGGTAATTATCTATGCTAAACGCGTATATAATTCGCCTACAGAACCTAATTAGTGTTGAAATTGTTTCCATGGTTCTAAATAAACGTGGTCTCCGCTCTGGAAATTTCATATATTTACACATATTTCAAGAAACATGGTATATTAAAGAGGTATTAAACTTCAGCAAAAAGGTGACGTTATGAAAGGGCAATTTGTCAGGAAACCGCTGGGAAATTTTTTCATCAAAAAATCATTGCAGTTACGTTTAATGCTTAAAATCGTTTGTACCGTCCTTATCGCCACTTTTATCAGCTCGGGGTCGCTTCTTCTCGTCTACTATCTGAAATATAAGAGCGTGCTCCTTTATCAAATGGACCAATTGGCAAACCTGTCAAAAGAAAATATTATTTTTATTATCCTTCCCAGTCTTCTAATAAGCGCACTTGTCAACTTACTGTTGGCCGGCGGCATAGGTCTGTATTCCTCCAGAAAATATGCCGTTCCCGTTTACAAGCTCGAGCATTGGGCCCGGTTGCTGAGAGAGGGCAAAATAACCGCCAAGATACGGTTCAGGGAAAAAGAGGAAATGAAAGAACTCACCGATTATTGCAACGATCTATCAATGGACTTGCTGAAAAAGCTTTTAGAGATCAAGAAACAGGTTGAGCTTCTCAAAAACATGGGAAACGGTTCGGAGGAACTCCAAAAAATCCAAAATGTTCTTTCAACCTTTGAGCTTGACGCGGACACCATAGAAATCCATACGGTTCATTACACATTAGCCGACAACAACAAAGACCAGCGGAAGCCGACCTGATATTAAACCGGCGTTTTTCGCACGGGAACGCGCCCGTAAATCCTGGTAAAATTTCTGACCAATTCCAATTTGTCCTGCTTTTGTGTCAATAGATGCATCGTGCAGCGCCATCGCCAGTTGCCTTCTGTTTTCCCCGGCGTATTCATCCGGTGTGATGAATCGAGTTCGAGAACATCCTGAAGCGGGACGATACACAGATTTGCGGGTGTGGCATAGGCGGTCCTTACCAGATTTTCCACTATATCGGTCTCATGACAGCCGCAATACTCCGACACAAGAAGCTTCTCCTCTTCCGATAAATGCGAAAACCAGCCGCTCGTCGTATCGTTATCATGGGTCCCCGTATACACGATATTTTCAGGAATGATATTATAGGGAAGGTGCCAGTTTGTGGGATCTCCGTCAAAGGCGAATTGCAGGACTTTCATGCCGGGAATTCCGGTGGCGATCCTGAGGCCTATCACTTGCGGAGTAATGTTGCCGAGATCTTCGGCAATGAGCGGCAATTCACCTAATGCGCTTCGTATATGATTAAAAAAATCAATCCCCGGGCCAGGCACCCACTCTCCCTGGACGGCGTCCGGTCTTCCGGCGGGAACGGCCCAAAACGATTCAAACCCCCGGAAGTGGTCGAGCCGGATGACGTCGACAAATTCTAATGTTTTTCTTATCCGGGAAATCCACCATGCATAGCCTTCTTCCTTCATGAATTCCCATTTGTACAACGGATTTCCCCAGAGCTGTCCGGTAATGCTGAAGTAATCAGGGGGAACTCCCGCCACGCGAATCGGGTTGCAGTTCTCATCGAATTCAAAGTAATCGGGTGACGACCAGGCATCCGCGCTGTCAAGCGCCACATACACGGGAACGTCACCAATGATCTTTATGCCCTGGCTGTTTGCGAACAGTTTCAACTGGTTCCATTGACGATGGAACATGAATTGCAGGAATTTATGAAAGCGTATCTCTTTATATTCAAACTGCTTTACCGTACTCAACGCCGCCGGATAACGCAGCTTCAAGGGGATGTCCCATTCGTTCCAGGCCTTTTGACTGATGCTGTTCTTAATGACCTTATAGAGAGCATAATCGTCGAGCCAGTATTTTTCCCGGTCGCAAAATGCTGAAAATTCATCCGAGTCGTCAAACCGTTCATAGGCTTTTCTGAAAATAGTCTCCTTTTCTTTGTCAACTGCCTGATAATCAACATGTTCATCGGACAGCGCCGGATAGGATTCTATCTCCGATCTCGTCAGCAATCCGTCTTCCATCAGCTTGACCGGTGAAATGAGAAGAGTATTTCCCGCAAAGGATGACAGGCATTGATAGGGCGAATCGCCGTATCCGGTAGGGCCCAACGGGCACGTCTGCCAAAAGCTCTGGTCACATTTCCTTAACGTGGAAACCCACTCATAAGCCGTGCCGCCCAGGTCTCCAATGCCGAAAGGGGACGGCAAAGAGGTCGGGTGGAGAAATATGCCTGCGCTTCGATTCATGGATACTGCCGGTAACCGTTATTTAAAAGTGATAGAATAGATAATGTAAAAAAAAATAATTTTCCATATAAAAATAATTGTAAATCCAATTAATGTTTTATTGTACCATGTATTCATGAAAATATAAATGTTTTTTTTAAATTGCGCGGCACGTCTGGACAAAATAATATTGAAATTGTATACTAGCTACAATGTGACCGCGTGAGGTCAATAAAATGTACGCATAGTGTCCCCTGCAATTAAAGAAGAAATGAAAATCCCTACGAACAGATTATTGGTTGCAAGCGCTCTATTGGCCGCAGCAGGAGCCCCCGATTCTCTTTCTTATATTTCGCGAGGCGGCATCATAGTTATTGCAGGTGCGTTATGTTTTTGTTTGATGCTCTATGACCGTTGGATACGGCAGTTTTGTACTATTGATCAAACGAAAAGGATTGATAAAAGCAACTTTCTTTCACTCGTGCTCATCACCATCCCTTTGGCAGTACGATGCGCTCACGGCACATGGACAAACTTGCTGTTTGATTCAATAGCCTATGCTGGATGCGTTTGTCTGATTGCATTGGGAGGGGCTGCCAGGTTTGATCCGCTTTTACAAATGTCACGTTTTAAACTTCATAAAGCGCTTCCCGTAATTTTCTATATATCCTGCGCTGCATATGTACTGATAGTCGGCATCCAGGCAATATCTTATTATAATGCCTATTCAACCGAATGGGTCGATTTTTCATTTGGGTTTCCTCCTGTTTGGCAAAACCTGCATTATGGATTTTTCCGCATGATCAATGAGTTCTCAACGGAAATGACCCTGCTTCGTAC
>JBAVGL010000563.1:0-1610 GCA_049684795.1 Chitinivibrionales bacterium
TCGTCCAGGCCGATTTAAAAATTCGGGCGGTTGAATCGGCGCTGGAAAACGGCGACACGGAAACGGCGGCAAAAGAAATCCATTCCTTCAAGGGCGTTGCCGGCAATATGCGCCTGGATGATTGCTACAACGCCGTGGTTGCCGTTGAATCCGCCCTGCGGGCGAAAGATTGCGCTGAAGCGTTAAAACGGCTCCCGTCCATGCGCTCATGTGTTGACGAAATTCGCGTTAACCTGCAAGCTGACCGCGGGTCCGTTTAAGTCGGGCCGCGTGTCATCGTCTCTTTCACCATCCGCGACAAGTGCTCCAGCGTAAACGGCTTCTGAACCATTTTTATGGGCCCTCCCGTGTGGGACAGCGCCTCGAGTTTTTCCGGCGACAATGTCCCCGGATACCCGGATATGAACATGATTTTTGCGGCAGAGTTGATTTTCAGCAGCGCCTCCGCGCATTGGTCTCCGCTCATTCCGGGCATCACGACATCGAGCAGCACGAGATCGGCCCCGTCTTCATGCTCCCGGTACCATTTCACCGCGTCTTCGCCGCTTCTGCACGTTATGGCCGTATACCCCAGCGCGCCAAGCATCCGCGCCGTCGAAACCCTGACACTTTCCTCATCGTCAACCAACAGAATGTTCCCTTTTCCATGCTCAACCGCCGGTTTCTTCTCCGGCCCCACGAACGGTGCACCGACGGCCGCGGGGAAATAAGCGTGAAAGACCGTGCCTTTGCCGATTTCCGTGTCAACGGAAATAAAACCTTTATGGCTGCTGGCCACGCCGTATGCGCTCGCGAGCCCAAGCCCGGTGCCTTTACCCGGTTGTTTGGTGGTGAAAAACGGGTCGAAGATCTTTTTTTTCACCTCTTCCGTCATGCCAATGCCGGTGTCCTCGACGTCCACGACGATATAGACGCCTCCTTCGGCTTCTTTATTAAATGCCTTTGCGTAAGCGTCAGCAAGTTCTTCGTTCCTGGTTTTAAACGTTAATTCGCCGCCGTCCGGCATGGCGTCACGCGAATTGATGGCCATGTTGAGCAGCATGTTCTGTATCTGAGCACGGTCCCCTTTGAGCGTTGGGCTTTTTGCCGCCAAATCAGGCATGATGGTTATTCTTTTATCAATGGTATGTTCAAGCAAAGAAACGATGTCCATGATCGTTTCATGCAGATTAAAGAAGGCCATTTCCGGAAAATTCCGGCGGGAAAAGGTCAGCAGTTTTTTTGTCAAGTCCGCGGCCTGCCTCGCCACTTTAATGATATTGTCGGTATACGACAGCAGCTTTTCATTCAAACCGGGCTTGTCCAATCGCAGCAAGGTCGCGAAACCGATCACCCCGCTGAGCATATTGTTGAAATCATGGGCTATGCCTCCGGCAAGCATGCCCAGCGCCTCAAGACGCGACGCGTGCGACTGTTGCACCGCGTATTCGAGCAGCACCCGTTTACGCTCCTCTTCCCGCTGACGGGTAATATCATGGACCACGACCAGTTTGCCGATCGGGCGCGCCCCGTCGAAAAGATCGGACTGGGAAAGAAGTCCGGTTTTTATTTTGTCATTGTCGGAATACGTGATCTCGCGGTTTTCGCAATTTTCGTCGAAACGGTATCCC
>JBAVGL010000564.1:0-3960 GCA_049684795.1 Chitinivibrionales bacterium
GAAAATTATTTAAAGAACGATTATTTTCTCCATTAGATAAATTTCTTCCCCGATATCCGGAAACAATCGATATACGATACCATTTTTCATGTATAATTATAGTGTCATTTGTTCTTCAGATTTTTGAATGCGGCATTTCGCATTCGTATTTTTATCCGCATTATCATAATGGGCTTTGGATCATCGATGTCCTGGCCGCGTGGATTGCGGTTGATAGATTGGTCAAAACAAAATGGGGACCATGGTTGGTTTCAGCTTACGGCATGTCATTGTTCGGTTTGCTTTTGTCGATTATTGTGATCGTTCATGCCCGAGGAGGAACACGCGGGCGCCATTACGGGCCAACCATTGGTAACCAATTGGAGGTTGTCCATGCCCTGGGAAAACAAAATACGCGCTATCCGGTGTTCTGCACCATCGACAATTTCATGAAATATCCGAGCATTGCGGCGCTTCGAACATTGTGCCTTACAGACTCTTCATGCCGGCAGCGCGACTCACTATGCATCGATTATGCATCAAACGACACCTGTTCAGGCCGAGTGAGAGTCGTGAAGGAAATTAAAGGGAAGATATTTCCCGATTATTGGCGGGAAGATTAACGTTACCTAAAATTAAGACAGGAGGATGTTTTCTCCTGCCTTATTCCCGATGTTCAGCGATCTAAAAGCATTTGCAAACAGAAGTAATACTTCTTATTACTTGCTAAATATTACATCATCAAAACAAATCCAATCTCCTTTATTTGCTCCAATCGACCAGAAACCAAGAATATTACTGCTGTTTCCTTGCAGAAAGCGGTTTTTTCTTTGACCTGTTGCGAAGCACCTCTTTATACGGTATATTTTTTAGCGTAAAGAAAATCATAGGAAAACATTTTTATTTTAAAGGAGAAAAGCATAATGAAAAAACGTATTCTTCACAATAGCATGGCTATATTCTTGGTGACAATGGTAGTGTCTATAAAAATTGTTGAGGCAGCGCCTGCATCTCAAATCGATGGGGTTTGGGCAGGATCTTATGGCACTACATTTTTTAAAACAATCTGTACCTATTTCTTTAAAGGTGATTCGGTAAAGATAATAAGAATAACTTGCGGAGAAAGTAATGGATGTTTAAATTCTCATTGCGATACCGAAAATATTAAAGGCCATTTTATATTAACTAAAGATTCTTTGTTTATTACTAGAAATTATACTGATTCAAATTTTAAAATTAACACTCTTATAAAAGAATGCAATTTGGGTTCAATGGAGGTAGGCACGTATAATTGGAATTGACATTATACTCTTCTAAATGATACCATATTTACCCTAGTGTTGCATAAATTCCGTTCGTGACTTATAGACTTTCTCTCTGAAAAAACCGCTTTTAACCTTCATCCTCTAACGTCACATTTAGTGACATTCGACACTTTTCGCTAAATTATAAAGCGAGACGGCCCCATTTTCCTTATATTATCAGTTGTAAAGAAAGACATACTTAGAAAAGGAAACCGTCTCGTATGAAAAATAGTTCGCAATCCGTCATCAGAAACTATCGCTCCGTTCCCAGGCTTGCCTTTGAACATCAGCGACTCACGTCCTTCGCCGGTTTGGTTCTCTTTTGGCAACTCTTCAAGAACCTTCAGCTCTTGCCGCGACTGGAAGCCTGCTTTGAACATCTGCGAAGCTCCACTATTTTCACTCACGGTCGAATCGCGTTACTGCTCATCATCCATGTGTTGGCAGGATATCGGCGACTGCGCGACATCCGCTTTTACAAACACGATCCGCTCATTAAACGAATACTGGGCCTCAACATGCTCCCCGATATCTCAACCATCAGCCGCATCCTGGCTACCGCCGATGAGCGCTGCGTGCGGAACATCCGGCGCCTTTGCCGTGAATTGATCGCCCTCCGGCTGCGTACCTGCGGTCTTGCACGCATCACCCTGGATTTCGACGGCTCCGTCATTTCTACCAAGCGTCATGCGGAGAACTCCGCAGTCGGCTACAATAAAAAGCACAAAGGGTGGCGTAGTTATTATCCGCTCTTTTGCACCATCGCCCAGACAGGACAAGTCTTCGATCTGCTTCATCGCCCCGGCAATGTCCACGATTCCCATGATGCACAGGATTTTATCGCTTCCTGTATTGACGAAATCCGTTCAGCCTTGCCCGGCATCATCGTTGAAGTGCGCATGGACTGCGCTTTTTTCAGCAAGGATATTGTCTCCATGCTCTTCGAACGCTCCATTCAATTCACCGTCTCAGTGCCCTTCGAACGGCTCGTTGAACTTAAACGCAAAATCGAATCACGTCACCGTTGGACTGCCTGTGGCGTCGACATTACGTTCTTCGAGGAAACCTGGAAACCAAAATTCTGGAACCAAATAGGTCGGTTCCTTTTCGTCCGCACGAAAGTAGCGATACAATCCAAGGAACCCATCCAGCTTGACCTCTTTATCCCTCTGGAGTTCGGCTTTTCCCACAAGGTAATCCTTACCAACAAGACAACCAGCCCCGCTCAGATCATTGACTTTCACAATGGACGCGGTTCGCAGGAAAACGTTTTTGCCGAACTGAAAACCGATGCCAATATGGCTTATATCCCCTTTAACCGTCTCATCCCTAACCAAAGCTATCTGCTCTCCGCCGTGCTTGCGCACAACCTAAGCCGCGAGTTTCAGATGTCCACTTCCGACAAAAAGAGAAACACTACTTTCAAGCGAATCCAACTCTGGCCTTTCCATCATATCGGCACGATCCGAAGAAACATCATCAACCGTGCCGGAAGGCTCATCGAACCAAACGGCGTTCTAACCCTAACCGTCAGCGCTGATCAGAAAATCGAGCAACTTTTTACCTCCCACTTCGAATCTTTGACAAAAGCTGCTTGACTCCTCCCTAAGTTCCATCACATTTTTATGCAACGCTGGGGTTTATTTTAGGTACTTCTGAAGATTCTGATTTGACAAAATTATTTCGAATTACTACTTCAGTAAAAAAGGTTGCTATATCAAATTTATCAGCAAACGCTTATCAGCAAACTTTATTTAAAACAAATTTACCCTTTATTGCATTAAACCCCTTAGAACAATCTAGGAATTTTCTTGTAGTAATATTCGATTCCAGAGGAAAAAGGGTTTTTTCACAAAAAGGATTGGCTAACATGTTAATACCTGATAAATTTAAATCCGGCATATATTATTTATCGGTCAGCGACAATAATGGCGTATTACTAAAAAGACAATTTGTTATTGATCGCTAAATGTCAAGCAGCCAACAGGCCGCTAAGTTAATGGCCTGACTTAAAAGGTGATATAATGCCCGGAATATTTGGAGCAATTTCCCTCACCGAAAAACCGCCGTCGACATCTGTTTTTACCGGCGTGCAAAATTATTTGAAGCATCGCAGCACTTTTTTAACCGATGCTTTTTATCTGGATGAAAAAATATGCGCGGGGCGTTGCCATACGGGAATAATCAATATTCAACCGCAACCGGCTCGGTTAAATGACATATTTGCATGGATAGACGGCGAGTTTTATAATCAAAGCAATTTACCTGTCACCGCATCTGCTGAAAATGGCGACGCCTTTTTTCTCCTTCAAAATTACCTGGCAGATCCTTCATTAACATTTCTTAAATTTATCGATGGAGTATATTCGGCGGTCATTTATGACCGCCCGAGAAAAAAGATTTTTCTCATTACCGATCGCCATGGCCTTCAGCATCTTTATTGGACAAAAACAAAAGACCACTTTGCCTGGGCAACAGAATATAAGGCGTTTCTGGCATTGCTTGAATTTAAACCTTCGGTTGATAGTAATGCTCTCAACGGGTTTTTAAAATATGGTTACTTTATCGAGGATCAAACTTGGTTTAAGGGCGTATCGCTCATTCCGCCGGCCACAATTTTAACGTATGATTTGACTAACGGTAAAACATCGGCAACGAAATATTGGGATTGGTCCTT
>JBAVGL010000565.1:0-10919 GCA_049684795.1 Chitinivibrionales bacterium
GTATTGCACTTGTAAAACAGGGGCCATGACTAATGAATACACGTATATAATCGCGATTGTTCCAACGATGGAAAATATAACCGCATAAGCAAGAAATGCTCCGGTGATTATCTTAAATAAAATTGACCACGTTCCCAATCCAGGTTTTTTTATTTCCATGGGGCCTCATGAGCGCTAAAGATCCTGTAAAATAATTCCTTGAAGGATAGTCAGCGGCTTTGTTTTTTGGAGGATACAAAGAAAATTGAAAGTATTGTTGGAAAAACCCGTACTTTGCTTACGTCGGGAAAAATTGTTTTCAGTGCGTGGCGGGAGCGGCCTCAGACGCTGCTTTTTCCTCCGCAGGTTCGCATGATTCCGCGACCACGGTGACCCTGTTCGACCGTACTTCCAGAAAACCGCCCGATGTTGTAAAATAATCGGGTTTTTTATCGCGCAGGATTTTAATCCGGCCCGGCTTCAGGGCGGAAAGCATGGCCGCGTGGTTCGGAAGCACGCCGAACTCGCCCTCCGCGCCCGGGAAAACGCCGAACTCGACGTCCCCGCTGAATACTTTGCGTTCAGGAGAGACGATTTCAAGAAGAAAGGTTTTTGTATCCGACATGGTAAATGCAGTCTCCGTAAAGAATCAGTATGATTTTGCTTTTTCAACGGCCTCTTCGATGGTGCCGATCATGTAAAACGCCGATTCCGGCAATTCGTCGTATTTCCCTTCGATGATCCCCTTGAAGCCTTCCACGGATTGTTTCACCGGCACATACTTGCCCGGATGGCCGGAAAATTCCTGCGCCACGAAGAACGGCTGCGACAGAAACCGCTCGATCTTGCGCGCCCGCGCCACGATCAGCTTGTCGTCTTCGGAAAGCTCCTCCATGCCCAGGATCGCGATGATGTCCTGGAGCTCGCGGTATTTCTGGAGGATGCGCTGGACTTCGCGGGCCACATTGTAATGCTCGTCGCCGACTATTTTAGGGTCGAGGATCCGCGACGTGGAATCCAACGGATCGACCGCGGGGTAAATCCCTTTGTCAACGATCGCCCTCGACAGAACCGTGGTCGCGTCGAGGTGCGCGAACGACGCGGCCGGAGCCGGGTCGGTAAGGTCGTCGGCGGGAACGTAGATCGCCTGTACCGACGTTATGGACCCCTGCTTGGTGGAGGTGATGCGCTCCTGCAAAGAGGCCATTTCAGTGGCGAGGTTGGGCTGGTATCCCACGGCCGACGGCATGCGGCCTAAAAGGGCCGACACTTCCGCGCCTGCCTGGACAAAACGGAATATGTTGTCGATGAAGAGCAGCACGTCCTGTTTTCCCACGTCCCTGAAATACTCGGCTATGGTCAAACCGGTCAGGCCGATGCGGAGACGGGTGCCCGGCGGCTCGTTCATCTGGCCGAAAACCAGCGCGGTTTTGTCGATAACATGGGATTCTTTCATGTCGAGCCACAGGTCGTTTCCCTCTCTGGTGCGTTCGCCCACGCCGGCGAACACCGACAATCCGCCGTGCTCGGTGGCGATGTTGCGGATAAGCTCCATGATGAGGACGGTCTTTCCCACGCCCGCGCCGCCGAACAGGCCGATTTTTCCGCCTTTGGGGTAGGGCGTAAGCAGGTCGATTACCTTGATGCCGGTTTCCAGCACTTCCCACGAGGTTTTCTGGTCTTCGAGCGAAGGGGCCTTCCGGTGGATCGGCCAGCGCACTTCGGAGTCGATGGGTCCCAGGTTGTCGATGGGCTCTCCGAGCACGTCGACGAGCCTGCCGAGTGTTTTCGTTCCCACGGGGACTTTGATGCAGTCGCCGGTGTCGGTCATGACCGCTCCGCGCGCCAACCCGTCGGTTGACGCGAGCGCCACGGCGCGGACGCGGTTGTCGCCAACATGCTGCTGGACTTCCGCCATGATGTTGAGCGCCTTGACGTTGCCCGATTCTTCCTGTTGTATCCTGACCGCGTTATAGATGCCGGGGAGCTTTCCTGACGGGAATTCCGCGTCCACGACGACGCCCATGACCTGTACGACCCTTCCTTCCGCGGGCGCGGTCGTTTCCGTGTCGATCTTCTTTTTTCCTTCGGTCGTTACCATGGCATTGTCCTTTTCATGAAAATATTCGATTGAGCCGTTGCATGCATTTTCAGCGGAGCGATTCGGCGCCGCTTACCACTTCCAGCAGTTCTTTGGTGATCGATGCCTGCCGGGCCTTGTTATAATACAGCGTGAACTTTTCGATGAGTTCCCCCGCGTTTTTTGTCGCGCCGTTCATTGCCGCCATGCGCGCGCCCTGTTCCGCCGCGTACGATTCAAGCACGACGCGCCAGATCTGAAAAATGAAGTATCTTGACAAGAGAACATCGAGGCACTCCTTGCCCTCAGGTTCGAAAATGTAATCGGTCCGCGCCGTTTTTTCCGGCGCGATGTCCGGTACGGGCAGGAGCTTTTCAAGCCTGGTTTTCTGGGAAACCGAACTCTTGAATTCGTTATAAATCACGTTGACTTCGTCCACCTCTCCGGACAGAAAGTCCGACAGGATTTTCTGTCCGATTTTAGAAGCGTCAGGATAATTCGGCTTGAAAAACACATCGGAATATTTATCGACAACCGGGTATTTCCTCCGTTTAAAGGTCTCGACAACCTTTTTGCCGATCAGGGTGAGGCGGACCTCTTTATCGGCGCTGGCGCGGATGAATTCCATTGCTTTCTTGACAACATTTGAGTTGAACCCGCCGCAGAGGCCTTTGTCGGAGCTGACGACCACCAGGGCGGTTTTTTTTACCGGCCTGGACACCAGCATGGGCGATTGCGAATGAACGAAGCTGTTCCGCAGATGGCCGGCGATTTCGGAAAGTTTTTCGGCGTACGGCCTGGTGTTTAGAATCTGCGCGCGCGCCTTGCGCAGCTTGACCGACGAGACCATTTCCATAGCCTTGGTGATTTTCTGGGTGTTGCGGATGCTGCTGATCCGGCGTTTTATTTCCCGTGGCGTGGGCATGACCGTTACATCCGTTCCTTCTTGAATTTTTCGATGGTCTCCGTAAGGGCCTTTTTATTGTCCTCGGTGATTTCCTTTTTGTCCCTGATGCCCTGGAGTACCTCGGGCCGGTTCGTTTCAAGATATTTAATGAAATTTTCCTCGAATTTCAGGATCGCCGCCACGGGGACATCGTCCAGAAAGCCGGAAGTGCCGGCGAAAAGCACGACGATCTGCTTTTCAAAAGGCATGGGCACGTGTTCGCCCTGCTTGAGCAGCTCCACCATGCGTTCCCCCCGGCCGAGCTGGGCCAGGGCTGTTTTGTCGAGTTCGGAGCCGAATTGCGCGAACGCGGCCAGTTCGCGGTATTGCGCAAGGTCAAGGCGCAGTTTCCCGGCGACCTGGCGCATGGCCTTTGTCTGCGCCTTGCCGCCCACGCGCGACACGGAAATGCCGGGGTTGATGGCGGGACGCACGCCCGAATAAAAGAGGTTGCTTTCCAGGTAAATCTGGCCGTCGGTAATGGAGATCACGTTTGTCGGGATATAAGCGGAAACGTCGCCCGCCTGCGTTTCGATGATGGGCAGGGCGGTGAGCGATCCGCCTCCCAGAGGCTGGGAGAGCTTCGCGGCCCGTTCCAGCAGCCGAGAATGCAGATTGAACACGTCGCCGGGATACGCTTCGCGGCCCGGTGGCCGCCGGAGAAGCAGCGAGAGTTCACGGTACGCGACGGCGTGTTTGGAAAGATCGTCGTAAATGATGCAGGCGTGTCCGCCGGCGTCTCGGATTTCCTCGCCGATGGCGCACCCCGCGTAGGGGGCGATATACTGCACCGGCGCGGGATCGGAGGCCGAGGCGCATACAATAATGGAATAATCCATGGCGCCATAGTCCTGCAAAACTTTGTGCACCCGGGCAATCGACGATTGTTTCTGGCCGATGGCCACGTAAATGCAGATGACGCCCGTGCCCTTCTGGTTGAGAATGGTGTCTATTGCCACGGCGGTTTTTCCGGTGCCCCTGTCGCCGATGATGAGTTCGCGCTGGCCCCGTCCGATGGGAATCATGGAATCTATGGATTTCCACCCGGTCTGCAAAGGTTCCTTCACCGGCTGCCGGTCGACCACGCCCTTGGCGCGCTCCTCAAGCAAACGGAATTTCGTGGTCTTAACGGGTCCCTTTCCGTCAAGAGGCAGGCCGAGCGGGTCGATGATCCTGCCGATGATTTCCTTTCCCACCGGCACCTCCATGATCCTTCCGGTGCAGCGGACCGCTTCCCCTTCCTTGACCAACCGGTCGTCTCCGAGCAGCACCACGCCCACGTTATCGGGTTCCAGGCTGAGCGCCATGCCGAACACGCCGCTGTCGAATTCCAAAAGTTCCGCGTACATACATTTTTCGATGCCGTACACGCGAGCGATGCCGTCGCCGACCTGAACGACCGTGCCCGTCGAAACCATTTCGAGTTTCGACGTGTACGATCCTATCCGTTCCTGAATAATCCGGGTAATTTCTTCGGGATTGATTTTCATTACAGGCCTCTCCTGAATCCGCCTTGCGGGTTAACCTAATGAGATTTTTTCCTCTATTTTCTTTAACTTGTACAATGCCGTTGCGTCGATGACATTGTCCGATATTTTCAATTTAACGCCGCCAAGAATGTCGGGATCGATTAAGAATTCCAGGTCGACTTCTTTTTGCAGATACACGGCGACGCGTTCCTCGATTTTCTGTCTGAGCGCCGGATCGATCGGGAACACCGAAAAAAACTGCGCCCTGGTGCGGTTCCGGTCCTTGTCGTAAAGCTCCGCAACCGTGCCGCAAATAAGGCCGACATAGTTGGTGCGTTTCGCGTCGAACAATATTGAAAGGAACGTGAGGCTCAGGGGCGAAATGCGGTTTTCCACGAGTTCCTTGAGCATTTGTTTTTTTTCGGAAGGGGAAATTGCCGGATGCAGGAAAAATTTCCCGAGCTGCGAATCAACCTCAAGCACCTTGATGAAGCTCTCCACCTCCTCGATCACCGCGACGATGGTGCCCTGTTTTTTTGCCACGCCGTACAGCGCACGCGCATAACGATAGGCCAGTGATTTGTCGAGCATAGTGAACGCTTTCCTTTATTTTTGTTTGGGAGGGTTTTTTGTGATTTCCATAAGAAAATCTTCAACCAACGCACGGTTGGTCGTCTCGTCCATCTGTTTTTTTATTACCTGCTTGGCCGCCATGATGGCAAGCGTCGCCACTTCCTTCTGGATTTCCATGACCGCTTTGTCTTTTTCGTGGTCGATTTCCTTTTTGGCTTTTTCTATGATCGTAACGGATTCTTTCTCGGCCTGGGCGACAATGTCCTCCCGCATCCGGTTTCCTTCTTCCAGCGCCTTTTCGATTTCGAGTTTTGCTTTTTCCTTTATGTCCTTGACCTGGTCGGTATAATTTTGTTTGAGTACGTCAAGGTCTTTTTTCTGGCTTTCGATCGATTCGAAGGATTTTTTTATTTCTTCGGCCCGTTTGTGCATGAACGGCCGCAAAAAACGGTTGAATAAATAGCCCAGAATGATCATGAGGACTATAAAGTTGACCGCCTGATAAAGGACTAATTTCAAGCTTAAATCCATAAAACGTTTTCCTCTCGCCAAAAATCAGTAGCTACCTGAAACAAAGGATATTAATTGCGATGAATGCGCCGACTTTTCCGGTCTAAAAAACAAAACCAATTAACCGCCGATTTTGCCGAAAAGCATGAGAGCGATAAGCATTGCGAACAAGGTCTGAGTTTCGCACAGCGCGTATGCAACCAAGAACCAGGTCATGGTTTTTTGCTGGGACTCGGGTTGACGGGCAATGGATTCAATGTACTTGCTGGCTGCTACGCCTATGCCGATACCGGAACCGATTGCGCCGAGTCCGATAGCCAAACCGGCGCCGAGCGCTGACGCGGCTGAAACGAGCACTTTTGGGTCGAAATTCATTAAGCCCTCCTGTTATAAGATATGGTTATATTTCCATATTCATAATTCATATATGATATGCGCTTTTGGTTAACCTGCTGCCTGCCGCCTGCGTTGCCGTTTCGGCAGGCAGCAGGTAAGAGTCTCTAAGCTTTCGCACGACAAAAAAATGTCGTTCGAAAGCTAAGAGACTCTAATGTTCGTCATCCGCCGCGATTGCTCCTCCCAGATACACCATGGTAAGAAGGGAAAAAATAAACGCCTGTATGGGAATAGTAATGCAGCTGTCCCACATCATCCATACAACCGGCAGTCCAATGCCGACTATGCCGAAGAGCAGCGCTATAATGTGCTCGCCCCCGAAAATATTTGCAAAGAGTCGGACCGCCAAAGAAAAAGGCCGGGCAAATTCGGATATGGTTTCCATAACGACCATAAACGGGGCCATAGCCGGAACGGGCCCGAGAAAATGCTTAAAGTATTTTAAACCTTTTTTAGAAACTCCCACATACTGATAAAAAATGAAAACCACGATGGCCCACCCGGCCGTGGTACTGATATTCGCCGTTGGGGAAATAAACCCCGGAATCAAACCGACGTAATTGGCCACCAGGATGAACGTAAACGCTGTAATGACAAGAGGGAAATATCGCAGGCCTTTTTCCCCCATGATATCGGTGATATAGCCTTCGATAAAGGAGACGATCAGCTCAAAAGCATTTTGAAGCCCGCGCGGGACGGTTTTAAGCGACACGATGACCGCGATGAGCGACACGATGATGATCGCCATTGAAAGCCACGTATATTCCACGACAAGGGCCTGATGAGCGGTGAGTCCCGGCAGCGGCAGGGCCGGAAGAAGGGTGAATTCAACGTCGGCGCTCATGGGGTCTTGAGCTTTCTAAAGAGGAAAAAGTACTTGATAAAAGCGAATAAGACCGGCCCGATGATCAGCCAGCCGAACGCGATTGTTTTCCTTTGAAGGGAAAGAACCAGAATAATTCCCAACAGTGAAATTAAGCGTACCATTTCGGAAATAATAAATGCAAGTGGAAATTTTTTTCCTGAAAGTTTAGTAGTCAGGTAGCGAACGCCTAGGATAAAAAGGTAATAATCAGCCGCGCCAAGGCCAAGCCCGATGACAAGGCTAATCGCTATTTTTAGAAAGGGTCCTGAAAACATTGAGTATACCGGCTCCCATGCCTAAAATGAGAAAAATGACCGTAAAAATCGGCGCCGTGTGGAACTTATGGTCAATATAATTTCCTATCCAATACCCGATGAACGTGCACAACACCAGGCCGATGCCAACGCTGGTGAGTCGCGCGATGTCGACAAATTTCTTTTTCGGGTCTTTTTTTTCGTTCATGGGCTAAAGCCCCCAAAGAACCATTTGCCGCAATGTCAAACACTGGCGTGACGGTCCATTTCATAAAGAACATTAATATACATCAAACGGAGGAAAAATGCAGCGGTTTAGGGGCCGGTTTCGATGGGCGTTAAGGGTTCGGGCAAATCCGAGGACGTTCCGGTTTCCGACAGAATGACGATTTCAACCCGTCGATTAGCGTTCCGGCCTTCGGGGGTGTCGTTCGACTTGACCGGCCGCGTGTCGGCATAGGCGGCCGCGGACATGCGTTTTCCATCAAGTCCCAGCTTTTCCAGGGCCTTGAGCACATTGACCGACCGCTGCGAAGACAATTCCCAGTTGGTGGGATACCTCTGGGAAAGCGCGCTTCCCGGCGCGATCGGAACATTGTCGGTATGGCCCTCGATGCGGATGTTGGCGGAAAGCGGTCCTAAAATGGCGTAGAGCTTCCTGAGCACGGCTTCGGTGCTGTCGCCGAAGTCCGCGATACCCGATCCGAAATAGAAGTCCGAAGCAAGGGAAACGACGATGCCCCGCTGGTCCTGGGTGACTTTTACCGATTTCGAAGCGATTTCCTTTTGCAATTGGCCGACCGTTTTCACGTAGAGTTTTCTTTGCTTGGTGCGCGCGTCCCCGAAAACGGCGTTTTGAGGCAGGAGCCCCATGTTGGACATGTTTATCACCGAGTGCTGGCCGCCGAAGGACTTTGTCAACATTTGCACCAGCTGACTGAACTTGGCCGTGTCGACTTTGCTCATCGCGTACATGATGATGAAAAAAATCAGCAGGAGGGTGATGAGGTCGGCATAGGTAAGGAGCCATCGTTCCATTCCGGCCCCGCCGCCATGCCCTCCCTCTTCTTTTTTCCGTGGCATATGGTTTTATCTCCGTGGCAATCGCGTCCGGTCCGTCAGCTTTTATCAATCAGGAACACTTCCAGTTTTTCCTTGAGCGTGCGCGGGTTTTCTCCCGCCTGAATTGACATGACGCCTTCAACAATGAGCTCTTTCTGCACGATTTCCAACTTGGTTTTGAGCTTGAGTTTTCCGGCGATCGGAAGCCATACAAGGTTTGCAAAGCACACGCCGTAGAGCGTGGCGATAAATGCAAGTGCCACCGCGGGGCCAAGTTCATTGGGATCGGTAAGGCTTCCCAGCACTTTTATAAGCCCCATGACCGTCCCGATGATTCCCATTGTCGGTGAATAACCGCCCGCGGCCTCGAAAATAGAGGCGTTTTTTTTCTGTTGTTCCTCGTAAAAGTAGATTTCGTTTTCAAGCATGTGCTTGATGAGCTCCGGCTCCGAACCATCGACCGTCAACCGCAGGCCCTTGCGGAGCATGGGGTCGTATTTTTTATCGGACAGTTCTCCCTGAATGTCGGCCTCAAGGCTGAGGACGCCCTCACGCCGGGCCTTTTCCGCGATTTTCACCATGACCTCGATGAGTTGCTTGATGGATGCGTCATTTCCTTTCGCCAGCATCATCGCGTCCATGATGAGCCTGGGAATGCTGAAAATTTCCTTTAAGGTAAATTGCACCGTGCAAGCGCCAAGGGTGCCCCCGAAAACAATCATTGCCGGACTGATTCCCAGAAGCGCCGTAAGGGTTCCGCCTTCCATGACAAAGGCGCTTAAAAGCATTCCAAAACCGATGATAAGACCCAGTCCGGTTGCAAGATCCATAGCCTGTTTCCTCCTTTACCGGCGCCATGAATGCCGGTATTTTCCTTGCTTTGCAAGAGAATAGTTGTCGTCCATCATAAGATGATAACATTTTATCACAAAATAATGCACGAACTATTTATACATATCGGTTGTGTAACCTGTTTTCTTTACGTATGTTAAACAGCATTGCGGAGTCCGGGCGGCGCCGATGGTTTCATTTTATCCTTTTAAAAGTAAAACTGTTGCGTGCGTACCGTTTCTACATTATAATAAGTTATATTAGAGTGTCTTATTTAAATTATCAAAACTTTTTGTGGGATAATTCAAATTAGAGACTCTTATCTGCCCTCAGGCAGATTAAAACCACAGAGGACAACGCATGAAATTGCATGAAAAAATGATTTCCATGGCGATTGCGGCAATTCCCGTGGTTTACAATTATGCCTTTGGGAACGAATACGGGCGCCTGCCTTTTGTTGCGCAGGACAACCAGGAGCAGTTTTTTTCAAATCTCCATACGGTTTTTTCCCAGCAGGGCTTACTTGACAAGTTGGGATGGAACACGCCCCGCTTCGCCCTTAATATAGCCATACTGCTGGTTGTGCTGGCGGTCGTTGCGGCGCTGGTTGTTTTTTATCTGCACAGGTTCGTGAAAAAACGAATACAGGATAAAGAACAATCGGCCAACCTTTTCCTGGAAAATAAGGAACGGTGCAAACTTACCGATGCCGAGTTCGACTTCCTTAAATCCCTGCTCAGGCACCAGAATGTCCCCGAGCCGCATGTCATCTTTCAGTCGTTGCAGCTTTTTGAAAAATGCCTCGATTCGGAAGTGCGGGAAATCCTGCAATCGCGTTCCGCGGAGAAAGAACTCCAGGCCAAGGGCGAGATCATCTCCGAAATAAGGCGGAAAATGGGGTTTCATCATCTTCCGCTTGAGCACCCGCTCGTTTCAACACGGAACATTTCGATGGGGCAAATAGGCTCCGTTTTTGGAAGAAACAGCAACAGGCCGCTCATTCGTAAAGTGATGGTGGTTGACAACGGCCCGTTTGTTTTCAGGATACAATATGACGTGGAAAAAGAAGACGTGGTTCATATCGCTCCCGGCCATGCGCTGCGGTTTGCTTTTGCCCGGCAAAACGACGGACTCTATGGCGTCCAGGTTGAAGTCGCGCGGACCGAAAACGCGGGGACCATCGACGTCTATCATACACTTGACATGAAGCGCAATCAACTGAGGCAATACGTCCGTATCGAGACCGGTCTTACGCTTAAATTCCGCCTGGTTAAAACAATGGACCCGCTTAAAAGCGAGGTCAAGCTTGGAGAACTCATCGCCGCCAAGCTTTCCGATATCAGCGGAGGGGGCCTGAGCTTTTTATATGAAAAGTCGCTGAGACTTGGCGACATTGTCTCGCTTAATTTCGACCTTCCCGGCGCGTCCTGCGCGGGAATAACCGGAAAGATCGTGCATCTGAGCCTGCGGGAAATGAAAACGGGAACGCTTTTCAAGAACCATGTCCAATTTGTAAATATCGAACCGCGGAAACGCGAGAAGATCATTACCTACGTTTTCGAAAAGGAACGGCAAATCAGTCAGTGGAGATAGGAGCTTATATGGCGCTTGAAGTTAAAGTCAGGGAAAAAAACGGGACGCCGATCATTGCACTTGACGGGCGGGCCATCGGGAGCGACGTCGAAAAGTTCGCGAGAAAGCTCGAATCACTTTACAAAAAGGATTTCAAAACCATCGTCCTCGATTTAAGCGAGGTCAGTTTTCTGGACAGCCAGGGACTCGGGAAAATCGTGTATTATTATCATATCATGGAAAAGGCGGGCCGCTCGCTCGTTATCCTTAACGCCAATCCCGATCCGCAGATGTTCGTCAGAAGGCTTTTTTCCCTGACCAACCTCGACAGGGTGCTGAAAATAGTCGACGATATAAATCAGGTGTGGGGCGCGGAGAAGGC
>JBAVGL010000566.1:0-13471 GCA_049684795.1 Chitinivibrionales bacterium
TCGTTTTTCCTCGCCCTGCGGAGCAGGGTGAGGGACGAACTACTTCTTCATCAACCGCGCGACCGGGAACGCCTTCACCGGACAAACGGAAATCCACCACCTTTTTGCACAGCCCCACGAACTCATCAGGGTCCATGCAGGATTTCGCCTGTTTTTCGCGCTATTCCTTTTTCTTCAACACCATCGCCGTCTCAATGTGGTGCGTGTTGGGGTATAAATCGAACAGCGCAGCCTTGACTACCGTATAGCCGCCCTTGTTGACAAAATGGCCGACATCGCGCGCCTGGGTCGAAGGATCGCACGAAACGGAAAGTATCGTGCGGGGCCCGAGCTTTTGAATGTTGTCCCGGACTTTTTGCGGGAGCCCGGTCCTTGGCGGGTCGACGATAAGGCAATCCACGGGCTCCGGCGAACGGGCCATGCGAAAAAGAAAATCTTCGACCGATTGAGACAAGGCGAAAAAGTGGTCCATGCCGTTATTCCGGAAGTTCAACCGCGCTAATTGCACCTGGGCGTTAACGTCGTCCACCAGCGTCACGCGCGTGAACCGTTTGCCAAGCGCCACCGAAAAAAAACCCACGCCGCCGTAGAGGTCGACGCAGCAACCGCCTCCCAATACGTCAAGAGGCCAGGACCCGAGTTTTGCCGATATATACCGGTTTCCCTGGAAAAAGCTGTCGCCGGAAACGGTATAGGAATGGCCGCCCGCGCGCATCACGGTAGTATCGGCGGTGACGTTTCGAAGGACCGGCGAACTGGCGATTGTTCCGTCGGTCCCGGCAATCGCCCTGACCTGAAGGGTGTCCGGCGGCAATTGGCCGACCAGGCGCGGCAGGGCCTCCAAAACAATGTTGAGCGGCAAAACGAGCAGGGGGCAGCGGGCGATGCTTACGACGGTCTGGCTTTTTCTTTTGTAAAACCCCGCCTTCGCGGGCCTGCGCCCGATTTTAAATTGGCACCGTTGACGGTATCCGAATTCCGGCGAGGGAAAAACTTCGCACGCGTCATTCAGTTTTATTTTTCCGATACGCTCCAGGCATTCGACGAAAATCCCCCGTTTAATTGACAATTGGGCATCATACGAAATATGAAGCCAATCGCATCCGCCGCATTTTCCGAAATGTTCGCAGGGCGGCGCGCGGCGGCATGCCGCCGGTTCCACGATTTCCACGGGCCGCGCGCACGGCTGGCCGCCCCTGGCCCCGTCGGGAATTACCCTGACCTTTTCCCCGGGCGCGACGTCGGAAACAAATACCACGCCGTTGCCGGTCCGGGCAAGTCCCAGGCCGCCGTGCACGAGCTTTTCTATGGTCACTATCGGTTCCATGGTTCCATCATTTTGAAAACAGGAAAAAATATCGTAAATCAAAAGACAACCAAATCGTATTAATAATAAATCCCGCCGAATGGTCGGGGGATTTGAAAACACAGCAAAGGCGCGTCAAGGCGGCAGGCGCTAGCGCAGCCGGTGATCGTGAAAAGCGGGATACAAAAGCTTGCCGTCCATCCGCCGAGGTGAAAAAAGGTAATCGGTAATGGGTTATGGGTAATGGGCTAGGGAAACCTGCAACTGGTAACTGGCAATCCAACACTATCGCCCCATAGATAAACTATTTTAATATCCAATCATATTTGTCCTTGAGAACCGTAATACAAACGGGCTGAATTTAAAAGAAGCCGTCAACCGTAGGAATCTCATGAAAAAACTCTTAATGGTATTGTTTTGTTTCAGTCAAACCATCTGCGCGGGCGTTCAAATTTCCGAAAACACCGCCACCCGATTGTCATTTACCTGGACAATGGATGGTTTCAGCATTTTGGACTCTGCGGGTAAACCGGCGATCGTGGCATTCAAAAATCAAAACGTCGAGCTCGGCGACAGCGGCCAGCCGGTCATCCCCGCTTTTTCTTTTTTAGTTGGAGTGCCGCCCCAGGGCAAGGCCGTGGTCCGTTTTACGCCGGTAAGCACGCGCGCCTATTCGCTTAGAAATGCCATCAGGCCCTGGAAAACCAATCAGCGAATCATTCGGCAAAAGGGCCTGCATTTTACCGACGCGTGGGTATCGGACGCCCGGCCATACACTTTCGGCCCACTGCATGCGAACCAGTTCATTCTAAAGCCTTTTATCTACGATGAAAAAAACCGGACATTACAGGTCCTGCAGAAGGCGCAATGCACCATAGAGTTCCCGGCGTTTCAGCAAAAAGGATCAAAAGCGTCATTTGCCTCGCGGTCCGATTTTCAAAAAATGCTTTCAAAACTGGTCCTTAACTATAACGTTGCGGGCCAGTGGGCCGTAAGCGCGCCGGGCATGCCGAAACGAAAGGTGGCGGGGGAATTTCCGCTTGCTCCGAGCAAACCGATGGTCACCTTTACAATCGGCGACGGCCACGACGGCATTAACGAGGGGACGATCAATGAAAACGGGATAGTGAAAATCTCCGGCGGGGATTTGTTGAAGCTTCTGGGAAGTCCCTTGCAAATAAGCCAACTGGCATGCTATGGTTCGCGCAAGGGCGAGCTGCCGGTGCCGACGCCCGGCATCGCAAACCTCCCCGACGGCGTAACGGAAATCCCGCTCATGCGTTTTGACCTGAATAATAACGGGCTCGTCGATTCGGAGGATTATGTATTGCTCTATGTCACCGGCGCGTCGGACTGGGCCTTCGATACCGCGGGGCGACAATATTATTATAGCCTCGACCGTTTCGAGGACTATCGGCATTACTGGCTTTTTGTAAAGCAGACGGGCTCTCCCCTGGCGTTGCAGCGCATGCCGGCCGTTAACGGGGCCGCTTCGGCGGCGCTGACGTCGTTTGAGAACCATATCCTCTTTAAAAAGTCCCTGTCCTTGTCCATCAACGGCGGCGATCCCACCAAGGGGGAAGAGGGCGGGCTCGATTGGATCTGGCAGACCCTTACGCCGGCCATGCCCAATTTTCAGTATCAAGTCACCCTGCCCCTGATCGATACCGCGGGCCCGGCGTCAATGAAAATAGTTTCAGGCCCGGGAGGGTTTTTTGACGGCATTCCGGTGTATGCCTCTTTTTCAAACGTCCCCGTATGCACGACGTGTCAACTTTCGGCGTGGAATTCCTTCAAATACGGCGGCGATCAGACCGTTCGGATAAACATTTCGGGAGGCTCATCGATGGAGCTGGCCCAGCTCGAATTCAAATACAGGACCAGGCTCGACATGTCGACCACCAATGCTTTGACGGTTTTTGCACCCGAATCGGGCGGAGTTGTGCGTTATGTCCTGAGTTCCTTGCCCAAGGACCTCGTGTATATCTTCCGCATTACCCCATCGGAGACCATCCAGCTCGTTGACACAATTCAAGGCCAGGCGGTTTCATCCTATTTGTGGACCGATTCGGCGGGCAAGGGAATTAAATATTACGTTTGTTCGCAGTCCGGGTTCCAGCCGACCCCTGGTTTTTCCGTTCAGGCGGCCTTACAGTCCAGCGGCGTTTATATGCATGACCTCCGGGCGGTCAATAACCCGGCGTCAAACCGCGCGGATTATTTGATCATTACGCATTCCGATTTTATTACACAAGCGGTTCGCCTTGCCAACCACAAGCAAAGCATCGGCCGGTTCGCGGAACCGAAAGTCATCGACATCATGGACGTTTACCGTGAATTTTCCGGGGGCGCGGTCGATCCCGCGGCCCTGCGGAATTTTCTCGTATACGCCAAGACGCAGTGGGGCCTTCACCCGGATTATGTGGTGCTTTTAGGGAAAGGCCATTATAACTATAAGGGCATCAAAACAAGCGAACCGGTGTACATACCCGTGGCTGAATTTTCCTCCCAGTGCATTGAAGATTATTTCGCGTATCTCGACACGGGCGACATTTTTTCATCGGGTTCCCCGACCCCCGATATTTTCGTCGGCCGCCTTCCCTGCATCTCCCTGCAGCAGGCTTCGCAGATGGTTGACAAAATCGTTGATTTCGAAGACCCGAAAAGCGCCGATTTCGGCGCATGGCGGGACCGGCTTGTTCTGGTTAATGACGACGATATGCAAGGGACGGCAATTGACGCGCTCCATGACCAGCACCTCATATCATCGGAGGCCGTGGGCGCCCTGGTCACTTCGCTGCGGCCGTCGATAGACTTGCAAAAAGTAAATGAATTCGAATATCCGTGGAACGAAATCCAGCAAAAGCCGGAGGCGCGCGCCGCGCTCATCAACCAGATCAACAACGGGGCGGCCTTTGTCAACTATTTCGGGCACGGCTCGAACATCCAATGGGCCGATGAGCGCATCATGGACCCGGACGCGCTCGCCAATTTGCACAACCACAAAAACTATCCCATGATCTCGTCTTTTTCATGTTCCGTGGGCCACTTCGACCGGCCCGACCAGCGGTGCCTGTCCGAAGACATGGTCCTTGCGGCGGGCAGCGGCGCGTCCGCCACGATATCGGCCACGCGTGAGGCCTTTGCCGATGCAAACGGGAACCTTGCGAACGCTTTTTACGCGAACATGTTCGACAGCACGCAAATCGGGACCACCTTCGGCGAAGCGTACACCGAGGCAAAAGTGACCGTATTCGATGCGAACGCGCAAAATTACTCGCTGCTGGGCGACCCGTCTTTACGCCCCGTCAATTGCGTGCGAAGCGTCGTGATGGACATTATCAACAAGTCGGGCGCCTTGATCGACACGCTCAAGGCGCTCCAGGCGATAACCGTCCGCGGTTCGGTCAGGACCGGCGTTGCCGTCGACGCGACCTTCGGCTCCACGAACAAACCCGCCTTAATACAGCTCAGCATATTCAATCCGCCGTACATGACGACGCGAAAAGACGGCGGCGCGGACCAGTCCATAACGTACCAAATGCCCGGAACACCGGTTTTTGCGGGTCAAACGGCCGTCATCAACGGGACCTTCCAGCAGACGGTGCATTTGCCGAAGACCGTTACTTTTAACAAGGCCGGCGCCAGCGTGATAGCTTTTGCATGTCAGGGGCCTGATAATGGATTAGGACAAAAAGGCATTGTTTTCAGCGGCACGGACACGACCGGCAGCTCCGACACGGCAGGACCGACCATCGCCATACGGCAGCTTTTTGACCAGACAGGCTCAGCGATTTTGAATCAAACCACGGTAAACGCGCTCTCGGCGGGCAGGCTCCAGGCAACGCTGCCCTTTTCGTGTGAAATCGATGTTTTTGATCCGAGCGGTATTAATGTCGTGGGGACCGGGCCCGACGAAGGCATTGCCATAGAGATACCGGGTGTTTTGAGCAAACAAAACATCAACCAGAAATTCAGCTTTTTAAACGGCGATTATAGAAAAGGCGCCGCTACCATGGAGTTTACGGAAGGCATGCTCAATTCGGGGACCTATACCATGACCGTTTCGGCCCAGGATCTGTCGGGCAACGTAACGCGGAAGAATTTTGTTCTCGACGTTACCCGGGACCAGACCCTGTCGATGTCACAGGTCTTCAATTATCCCAACCCCATGAAAATGGGGAGCGCCACGACGTTCTACTTTAATCTGTCCAAGACCGCCGGAATTACGTGTACCATAAAATTGTATACGTTGTCGGGAAAACTCATACGGGTTTTCTACGGGGCGTACAGCGGCGAGGTATTTGACGGCCGGGACCAGATGGGAAACTTGCTGGGTCCGAAAGTGTACCTGTATCAGGTCATTGCCGAGGACAATTCACAGGCGCAGCCGGTGATCGTGAAAAGCGGGATACAAAAGCTTGCCGTTCATCCGCCGAGATAAAAAAAGGTTATGGGTAATGGGTAAGAGGTAATGGGCTGTGGGTAAGGGAAACTTATTACCAGCTTTGCAGGGAATTCTGGAGGATTTGCTGGACCACGTCTTTTTCCGCCGTTTGCCTTCCCTGGGCTTCCGTTGATTTTGAAAAATCGTAGACGCCTTCGCCGGTGACGGTCCCCTTGAAAAGCGGCGTGTTCTTTTTGTTGTCCATGAATTCGACTTCCACGGAAATTTTTACCACGTATTCGCTGATGGTCACCTCGCGAAAGCCGGTGCTGCCGTAGGTTCGCGGTTCATTGCTGTAACTTGTTACGTGGCCATTTATGGTCGCGTCACCCTGTGAGGCCACGATCCGCAGCAAATTGCCGGAGAGCACCTGCTGGGAAAGCTGGGCGGTTAGTTCTTCGGCGATCCCTGATTGCAGGGACGTATTGCTGAAAAGAGGGATGTCAACGGTTTTCAAATGGGCGGGCAGCGTTGAGCCGTTGAAGGTATAAATCCCGCAATTCAACGCCATGCAGAATACCGCCGCGCACACGAATCGTTTCATGAGGGCTCCTCGAAAGGAACATACGCGATCGGAGACGGTTTTTGTCCGTTCGCGAAGAAATTTTTCAGCGCCGGGAGCAGTTCGTCGACGGTTGAAAATGATTGCATCTCCCCTTCGAGGGAGGCGCGAAAGCGCTTCCCGTAATTCTTGGTCAGTATTCTATTGTCAAGTACGATAAGCGCTCCCCGGTCCTCGCGGCTTCGGATCAGACGCCCCGTGCCCTGCCGGAACTTTATAATCGCTTCGGGCACGGTGTAGGAAAAAAATGAATCGCCGGATTCATTTTCCATTTTCCGGGAAAGCGCCTTCGTAAGCGGGTGCGTCGGCACCTGGAAAGGAAGCCGGGGGATGATCACGATTTCGCAGGCCTTGCCCGGCACGTCGATTCCTTCCCAGAAACTGTCGGCGCCCAGCAACACGGCGCGGCCGGAGCTCTTAAACTCGTCAAGCATTGCCTGCCGATTGCCCGTGACCCCCTGCGCAAGCAGCGTGCAGCCGTTCATGGTCAAAAGGTCCTTGCACCGAGCATGCACGGCATTCAGCATCGCGTGCGCCGTGAACAGCACCAGGATATTTTTGTTGAATTCCGCCATGAGCGCGGAAATGACGGTCGCTACGTAGTCGGGGAATTCCGGAGCGTCGCACGCGGGCGCGTGCGCCATCGCGCCCCTCATGGCTTGGTCGGGGCTGAAGGGGCTTTCGAACGATTCGCACCGCGTTTTTGCGTCATGCGCGCCCAGAAGCCCCGTTTTCCGCTTAAAATATTCCATGGAACGGGACACGGACAATGTAGCGGACGTAAATATGCAGGCGGACGTGTTTTTCTCCCACAGGCCCGAGAGCAGCGACCCTATATCAAGGGGGACGCCGCACAATTTCGTCCATCCCTTTTTCAGGTTCCCTTCAATCCAGAACACATGCCCTTCGGTAACGGCCCCGGTCACGTAATCAAGGTCCGCCTTGATCTGCGAGGTCCTGTCGCTTAAAAGGCGTATCGTCGGCTTAAACGATGCGGCGTTGCTATCGGGGGCTTCGTCGGTCCCCGGCGATTGGAGCAGGTGATACAGCATGTCCTGCATGTCCGAAAACGCGTCGACCAATTCGATGCGGCTACCCATCGCGGAAAAGGCGTCCTGATGGTATTCAATCTGATATTCGGCGGAATCGGGGGACCGCGCGCCGACCCAGGCGTTGAGATCGTCAAGAAAAGCGGCGATGCACGACCGCAGGCGCTTTATGAGCGATTTAAAATCCTTTTCCGACGGCAGGGCCGCGGCGGCGCGGCCGTCAAGCTTTTTGATTTCCTTGTCGACGGCGGTCATGGAGTCGAGAAATTGGGCGAACCGGTTGGTGTCGACTTCGACCCGCAAATGTTGATGGCCGCAGGATTCCAGGTGGTGCGCCTCATCGAAAATGATGGGGCCGATGCTCCCCAAAAACGAAGACTCCGAGCATATCTCCGAAAAGAAAAGCGAATGATTGATTATCACCAGGTGCGAGCCAAGCGCGCGCTGGCGCGCGTTCTGCAAAAAACAGGACCCGAAATCGGAACACCGTTTTCCCTGGCAAAGATGGGCGTCAGCGCAGATCTGGCGCCAGATCCGGGAAAACCACCGGATGTTGAACTGGTTCTGTTCCTCAATGTCGCCGGTTTTCGTTTCCTCGGCCCATCTGATGAGCGGAAGCATGCCCATGCGCTCACGGTACGAAAGGTCGGCCAGCTCGCCCGACAGCAAACGGTGATAGCGGTGTATACAGAGGTAATTGGACCTGCCTTTGAGCACGCAATAGCGAAGATCCTCTCCGGCCACCTTCTTGACAACAGGTATGTCCTTGGACATTATCTGGTCCTGGAGGTTGCGCGTGTGGGTTGAAACCAGCACGCGCAGGCCGTTTGTAAGGGCGAAGCAGGCCGCCGGTAGTAAATACGCCAGCGATTTTCCGGTCCCGGTCCCCGCTTCCGCGACCAGGAACGTCGAGGTATTGAACGCTTCGGCAACGCATACGGCCATGCGCGTCTGCGACGGCCGCTCGACGAAGTCCTTCATGACCTCCGACACCTTCCCTCCCGGGGAAAAACAGTGTTGTATAGTGTCAAGAGACAGGGCCGTAAAGGAATCCGCCGCCGAAAGTTTTTTCGGCGGCTTTTGCCGGGCGCCGACAAGGGAGGTCGAGGCCGCCGGGGCCCGATCGCCGTCCAGGGATTTGAATAAAAGCGCTTTAATCAGGGATGCCGGCGCAAAACGCGCCATTGCCAGCCTGACCTGGGGGGGAATGGCGCCTAATCTGCCGATCAGGGCGATTGCGGCGTAACCGGAGGCGCGCGCGTCGGCGAGCGCGCGGTGCGCGTTTTCAAGCTCTATTCCCAGCGACCGCGACATATGCTTGAGCGAAAACCGTGAAATTGAGGGGACGACGATGCGCGATAAAAGCGCGGTGTCTATTTCGGGGGCCGAAATCTTGGGTCCGCCGATGCGCTTGAATTCTTCGTTTAAAAAACCGATGTCGAATTCAATCTGGTGGCCGCACAGCGGGAGCCCGGCCAGAAAATCAATCAATGCGCCTGAAACATGCTCGAAATCGGGCGCGTCGTTGAGGTCATTGCCCCGTATCCCCGTCAGTTGGGTGATGGCCGCGGGCAGAGGTATGCCGGGATTGATGAGCGTGGAAAATTCGGCGCCCGGTTTTCCCGCTGAAAATTTAACCGCGCCGATTTCGATGACGCGGTCGTTTTTATGGTCAAGGCCGGTCGTTTCCACGTCAATGGCCGCGAAGTCTAACACTCCCGAGTCGGGCACGCAATACCGTGTTGCCTTCGTGTCAAGCAATTCGCCCCGGTTTGAGGGCGTGTTTTTATTCTTTTTGGCGAGTTTTTTAAGGGAGGAAAAAACCTTGTCGTTGTTCGAATTTTCCGATAAAAGCTCGAAAAGTTTTGTCATGCTTGGATTTTCTATTGAACCGATCACTGAGCGAAGTCGAAGTGAAGTGCATAAAGATATAAGTTCCCTTCGGCTTCGCTCAGGGAACGTGAATCGCTTTGATACCAGTAAAAAATAGCACCAGTGGACATAATCGGCAAGATAATTAGGTTCTGTAGGCGAATTATATACGCCTGCCTGCGCTATCGCTTCGGTAGGCAGGCGCTTAGCGTAGATAATTACCCGTACAGAACCTTATCTGCGTTAGGCAGCTAAGTTCAATCCAATCAGGGCCTGCGAAGCAGGCGCCGGAAAGCGCCGTTGAGGACGTTTATTATTTCAAGCGCGTTCGCCAGGTCGGCGTCATTGCCTCGGTCGAGGATGACATAGCAGTAATCGTAAAGATAAAAAATTCCCCGGGAAATCGAATCGGTGATTCTGAGGGACGACTGGAGCTGGGATAGGATATTTTGCGCCTTGATGCAATAGAACTTCTTTTTGCCCGGCGTGCTTTGGGCCTTTAAAATAAAGAACGCGCACCGTTCATGCAGCATGTACACCGCCTTTTTCTTTGAGGCGGTTTCAATCTGCACTTTAGTATAGTATTCGGCAACGTCGGCTTGCGCGGATAAAGGCATGGTTATTGCAACAACCCGAATAAATGATTGGCGCTGATTTCATTATACCGGGCAAAGGCCTCCGTACCGGTTTCCAGCAAAAGGTTTGATTGCGTTAAATCAGCGAGCCCAGAGGCCATGTCCTGGTCTTGAATGACGGATTGCGCGGCCTGGGTGTTGATGTCCTCGATGGACAGATTGTTCCGGACCGATTGAAACGCGTTCGTCATTGACCCGACGGTGGTTCGCTGGGAGTTGAGCGTGTCAAGCGCATTGTCGATTGTTGAAAGCGCTGCCTGTGCCCCGGCGCCGGTCGCTATCGAGGTTCCGTTTATGCCGAGGGCCGCGGCCGTCATGTTTGTCGCGGGCATCCGGATCTGGTCGCCCCCGTTCGCGCCCGCCTGGATTTCCGCGTTGCCGGATGCGAGTCCCTGCCCGTTCGCGACGGTCTGCGTATTGAACTGCGCAGAACCGCTTATACGGTTGATTTCCTGCGTGAGCGACTGATATTGCGTGTCAAGCCCCTGGCGCTGCTGGTCGGTAAGGGTATCGTTGCTCGCCTGCAAAGCCAGATCGCGCTGTTGCTGGAGCATGTCCGTTATCTGGCCCCCAGTCGAATCGGCGATATTGAGGGCGGACGTGGCATCGGTCACGTTCTGCTGGGCCATGTTGAAGCCGCGGGATTGCGTTTCCAATTGCTCGGATATGGCCAAGCCTGCCGCGTCATCGCTTGCCCTGTTTATACGCAAGGACGTTGAAAGCTTTTCAAGGATTTTACTGAGGTCCCGACTGGTTTTATTGAGGCTTTTAGTTGTCTGGTCCTGCCCCTGGACCATTCCAAATCCCCCCATACCCTGAATTTGCATACCACACCTCCCTGTTTGTGTGCCATCTATTCATTTATAACTTCCCCTTTTATTATATCGGTAGAATACGGAAAAACTTTAGCGACATTTTGGGTATTTTTCAAGGAATAATGACCGATCCGCCCCAAAATGACCGCTCCGTCCGCCTGAATTTGACCGACGAATCCGGATCAAAATGACCGGTCTATCCGGATCAATTTGACCGACGAATCCGCGTTTATTTGACCTGTCTGCCGCCAGGCAGGCCGGTTTTTCGACAAGTAATCCGGACAAGGATTCTTTCAGAAAGCGTTTTTAAATCCACCATTTTCCGTACTCTTTTCGATGATTAACCATTATCGAAGGGAAACGGCATGAGTAGAGGGAGAACGCCTATGCGAAAGATCCGCCAGGTACTTGAGTACCGGCTCAGTAGAAAAATAAGTGCCGACCAAACAGCCTTGGCGCTATCACTGTCCAAGGGCAGTGTTATCAACTACGTAGAGCGCTTTGAGCAATCAAAGCTTGCTTGGCCACTGTCTGAAACGCTTTCAGACACGGCGCTTGAAGAAGCGTTATTTCCGGTAACTCCGCAAATACCATATCCCGGCTTGCCGGTATTTCCCCTACCGGATGCCGGTTATATTGAGAAACAGCTTGTCCGCCCCCATGTAACACTTCAGCGGCTTTGGGAGGAATACGCCGAGCAACATCCCGATGGTTTGAAGCGCACGGCATTTTACGACCATGTCGCCCGTCACCGTCCGCCCAAGGTTACCATGAAAATAATCCATAAGGGCGGCGATAAAGTTTATGTTGATTATTCCGGAGACGGCCTGGAATATATCGACCGAAAGACCGGCGAGATCATCGCGGTCGATCTTTTTGTCTGCGCCTGGGGCGCCAGTAGCTACACGTTTGCCGAAGCAAGCGCCAGTCAGAAGACGCGTGATTTTGCCCTTTCCCACGTACGGGGCCTTAAATTTTTCGGCGTTGCGCCAAAGGCATTTGTTCCGGATAATTTAAAGAGCGGCGTAAAGAAAGCCGACCGCTACGATCCGGTTGCCAACCCGGTTTACGGGAAAATGGCCGAGCATTATCATGTTGCGTTTCTTCCGGCACGGGTGCGAAAACCCCAAGACAAAGCCATTGCGGAAAGCGCCGTTTTTCAAGCCCAACGCTTTATCCTCGCCCGTTTGCGAGACCGGCAGTTCTTCTCCCTGGATGAGATCAACGTCGCCATAGGGGAAGAGCTGGAAATACTTAACAGCCGCCCCATGAAAGACTATGGCGGCCAATCGCGCAAAGAGCGCTTTGATACGCTCGATAAGCCCTACGCCCAAGCCTTGCCTGACGAGCCATTTACAATATCTAAAGTAAAAATAGGCGTGCGGGTCGGCCCTAATTACCACGTTCGATTCGATGACCATTTTTATAGCGTACCCTATAATCTGGTTTCACGCCACGTTGACATTTACCAAGTCGGGGCGACCATCGAAATCTATCATGACAACATTCACGTCTGTCGTCACCAAGTAGGCGCTGCTAACTTCGGTTACACTACCGCAACGGCCCACATGCCGTCAACCCATGCTTTTGTCAAAGGCTGGACGAAAGAGCGGTTTGTCGCTCAAGCCTCGCAGGTCGGCCCGGCAACCGCCGAAGCGGCCTCTCAGATCATGGACAAGCGAGAGCATGTCCAACAAGGCTTCAATGCGGTAATGGGGCTTTTGCGGCTTGCAAAGGTCTATTCGCCGCAGCGGCTGGAACAAGCTTGTCAAAGAGCAACCTATTTCAAATCCGCAACCTTCAAGGCCATTAAAACCATTCTGGAACAAAACCTTGACAAACAATCCTTTTTGCTCTTACCTCCGGTAGCCAAGCAAGAGCCGGTCTTGCACGAAAATATCCGGGGCCCGGAATATTATTCTAAAAACTAACAGAAAAGAGGTTTACAATGCATATAGAAAATGTTATAACACAGCTTCAATCAATGCGACTTTCAACCATGGCCGAATCTTTCAAAACTCGGCTTAGCTCTGGAAACAACCGCGATCTTTCACCGGAAGAGTTCTTTGCTCTTCTGGTGGAAGACGAATACAATGCCCGGAAAAACCGCAAGCTATCCCGAATGATCGGAAAGGCCAATTTTAAACCGGAACAAGCCTGCATCGAAAACATAACCTTCAGTCAGGCTCGCGGCCTCATGAAAAAAGACATCATGCCGCTTACGACAACTACCTGGATCGATAATGCTCAAAACCTCATCTTCACCGGTCCTACCGGTTGCGGAAAAACCTATCTGGCCGAAGCTGTTGGCTTGCAAGTCTGTCTCATGGGTTTTTCCGTTATCAAAATCCGTTACCCCATGCTTTTCGAGGAAATCCATGCTGCAAAGGGTACCGGCATGTATCTGCGCTATCTGAAAAAACTATCCCGAATAAAAGTCCTCATCCTCGACGACTTCCTGATGCAGCCCATCGAAAATACCGACTGCGGGCCGCTTTTGGATGTCATTGAAGAAAAAGAGCAGACCGGTTCCATTATTATCACTACCCAGTTCCCCATCGAAAAATGGCACCTCAAACTCCCCGATCCCACGGTTGCTGACGCAATATGCGACCGGCTTACTCACGGAGCCGTAAAACTTCTTTTGGAAGGAGAATCAATGAGAAAAAATAAATTAAAATCCGCCCCAAAATGACCGGGGCCTCGGAAAATATTATATTATGCTTGTTAATAGCTTTCTGTAAAGACATCCATCCGGTCAAATAAACCCGGATGGACCGGTCAA
>JBAVGL010000567.1:0-1823 GCA_049684795.1 Chitinivibrionales bacterium
ATCAAGGCCGGAGGAACGGTGCGGAATTTTGAGACCGTCCGCAGGAAAAAAGACGGCGGTGAAATCCCGGTATCATTGACCGTGTCCCCCGTCAAAACAATTGACGGTAAAATCATCGGCGCATCGACAATTACCCGGGACGTCACGGACCAGAAGATTTGGGAACGCTCGCTTTTGGACATTAACGAGCGCCTCCTGGTTTCGAACCAGGAGCTCGAAAACCTCGGCCATACGCTTTCCCATGACCTGCGCGGACCGATGCAAGGAATCGAGGCGCTTACCGGCATCTTGCTTAAAGATCATGGTGAAAAGCTCGATCAGGAAGGCAAGCAGATGTTGAATAAGGTCAATGAAAGCACTCGTCGTATCCGCGATATGATATCCGGACTTCTTGACATTTCACGTATTGCCCGCGCGGAAATGCGCCGCGAGAAAATCGATGTAAGCGCGCTTGTCCGCGCTATCGCTCAAGAATCCAGGAAGAACGAACCTACCCGCGATGCCGAGATTTTGATTGAGGACGGCCTCTTCGCCGAAGGCGATGCCAAGTTGCTGCCTATAGCCCTTGATAATCTCATCCGCAATTCCTGGAAGTTCACGGGAAAACGCGAAAAAACAATCATCGAATTCGGCAAAATTGAAAATCGAGGCAAGGAAGCCTTTTTTCTGCGCGACAACGGCGCCGGTTTCGAAAAGAAACATGCGTACAAAATGTTCACCGTTTTTCAGCGGCTCCATTCCGACTCGGAGTTTACGGGGACCGGCGTTGGCCTCGCAACGGTACAGAAAATTATCCGCCGTCACGGCGGAGAGATCTGGGCGGAGGGTGAAATTGACAAGGGAGCCACATTCTACTTCACCCTGTCGTGATTGCCGGCTGAAGGCCACGTTTAAACTCTTCGGCGCCTGCTATCCAAGCTTAAGGTGAACTATTTTCATCCATCTGAAAAAATTCATGATTTTAAGCGGGGTCAAATTTTTCTCATCCCAAAATTCCTCCAAATTGATTCTGGAATAATACGAAAATTCATCCAGCACTTGAATTTTTTCGCTCCATGCGGCGATTACCCTGGCCGAATTAACACCCCATTGCATTGGCGAGAACAGTTGTGATTTTATTTTTCGCCGTGCAAGGACGCCGTTTCTCACCCATAAGAGAAATTTCGAATAAATCTCAAATACGATTTCGCTCTGGGGAAATTCCTGAATTAAATCCAGAAATAAACCTTTTATTTCTTCCTCTTTCAAATAAACGAGGACGCCGCCCGATATGAAGAACACCTTTGAGCGCCTCTCTTCAATGTCCGTAAACCAGCTCCGGTCGAACACGGACTTTGCGATGAATTTATTCCGCGGGCCTTCGAGGATGAGCTTTCGCCGCAGTTCAATGGAATCAGGCAGGTCCAGGTCGTACCAGAATATTTTGCCGTTGTCTATCCGTTGAAACGTCGTGTCCAACCCCGAACCGATGCTCACGATGGTTGCATCAGGATGTTCGGTCATGACCTTTAAAAGTGCGGTATCCAAATGATAGGCCCGAATGGCGGTATTGATGATGAATTGCATTGGCATTTTGTCAAAGCCAGCCTTGAAATCATAGTCCAATTTTCCCACGATTTCGTGGGCGTATGTATCCTTGACAAGGGGATGCTCCTTTTCGAATTCCTTTGCCCGTCCGAACAATGGAATGAGGAGCGTCCGCTGGACATCGCCGAGATGGATCGATATTTTGTCAGGCATTGCAGGGACCTTGCTATTTGGGATGAGCCACTATTTTTCAGTTAACCCGACTTGGGGCGGATAAGATTCTGTACGGGTAATTA
>JBAVGL010000568.1:0-1847 GCA_049684795.1 Chitinivibrionales bacterium
ATACTCCATTCATTGAATTTTTATTGATTTATTCCGGAACGACGTCGGCGTTTGGCTAAAAGATCTTTTAAACGCCCTCGCAAACGAATTACTATTGGGGTATCCGACCTGCGACGATATTTCAACGATTGGAAGCCGGTTTTCTTCGAGCAGGTATTTCGCATGTTCCATGCGAACATCCGAAAGATATTTATACAATGTTTTTCCCGTTTCCTTGGAAAAGAGCATATTAAGATAATTGATGTCAACGCCGCATTCGTTTTCTAAATCCTTTTGGTGGTGGAGCCGGGAGTAATGCAGGTTCATGAAGGCCATGGCTTTTTCGACCAGGCTCTTGGCTTTGTTCTTGGGAAACTGGCTTTCTTTTATGACAAGCAGTCCTTTCGAAAAAAGTACGACCAATATTTCCAGAATGCGGGAAATCGAGGCCAGGCCGAGGATCTCCTTGTCGTTTGCGATGACCCGGACCAGGTCGAATATCAAATTTTCAAAATACAACCGGTTGTTTTCGGCGAGGACGAGCTTTCCTTCGGTCTCCGAGTTCCAGTAACACTTTGCCTGCTGGGAAGGCAAAATGGAAAATTCCATCAGAAAGCATTCAAAGGGGCCCTTCTGGTGCAGGTACGTGTGCCTCTCGCCAATCTCCATGAGCCCCAGAAGGCCGGGCTTTGCGTTGCCGAACGCGTTACGCGTGACGTTGTGAAGGATGCCCTGGCCGTCGACCTGGTACCAGAGCCGGTAGCAATTTTGCTGAAACCTGAGCACTGAATCCGCGTCGCCCGCGGGCATATTGACGTTGCGCAGGTAATCGACCGAATGGACCGCGATTTTCAGCCGGGGCAGCTCGACCGTAATGGCATTGTTGCCCGCCCAGTCCGACAGGCGGGAAAAGGTTTCCATGCCCGCGAAACCTGGATGAGGAATGAAAACCGGGGCCTTGAATTGCGCGATAATTTCGTTGCGGGAAGGAAACATATTCATCAAAAATATATTTCACTAACACAAATCTCAAGCTAAGGTCGAAATATAAAAGGATCAATGATTTGCAAGTTCGAAAAATTAGACCTCGACGATGAAAAAAAATTCAAATCCGAGACGGCGTTCTTATTCCTGTTGTTACGAGAAGGGGTTTAATATATATTCAGTCCTAACTTTATCTGCTTGTGGGCAGATAAGAAAATCTAACTTTAAATTATCTCTGCGAAAAGCATGGATAATTCAAACTGATTTTCTGCACCTTCATTAACCCATTGATCGCACCCGCAAAAATGGCATCTACTACCACGGATAACCCCCGTTTTATCACCGAAGAAAATTCGCTGGCGCTTTATTTGAAAGAAATCGGCAAGAACAAAACATTGTCCCTTGAAGAAGAGGCCGTGCTTGCCGTTCTTATTCGGAAAAACGACCGCAAGGCCCTTGACAAATTGGTCAGCGCGAACCTTCGGTTCGTCGTGAGCGTTTCGAGAAATTATCAGAACCAGGGACTGCCATTAAGCGACCTGATCAACGAAGGCAATCTCGGGCTCATCCGGGCCGCCAGGCGCTTCGATGAAAAGAAAAATTTCAAATTCATTTCCTACGCGGTCTGGTGGATCAGGCAGGCGATCCTTCAGTCCCTGGCCGAACAGTCGCGTATTATCAAGCTGCCGCTGAACCGCGTGGGCACCATCCACAAAATTGGCAAGGCCCAGAGCAGGCTCGAACAGAAATACCGCCGCATTCCGAATGTCGAGGAGATCGCCACCGAACTTCAAATTGACACGAATGAAGTGTCCGAAACAATAAAAATCGGCAACACCCACATGTCGCTGGACGCCCCGCTCCAGCATGGAGAAGATTCGAAG
>JBAVGL010000569.1:0-9464 GCA_049684795.1 Chitinivibrionales bacterium
CATAATACCTGGGCTTTCAAATGATACATTGTAGCATTTATGTGCTTCGCATCTTCTCTTAAGTTCCAATAAAACGTTATGTGCCTTCTGTAAACTCTTTTTATTCACTGGGGTATCATAAAGAATCCCGTCTGGCTTATTAATTATGTAAGCCCCAATCTTAAGGCTGAATTGGGATGACCGTGCCAAATATTTTGTGAACCCAGAGATATGGTCGTCGTCTATATGTGTTAACACCAAAGCGTCAATCATTTCAACGGTTTTCATCTTCGCATTTAGAAATGTAGCAAATGTCGAAGAGACCCCGGTATCGACAAGCATAATTCGCGGTGTGCCAAGGGAATCTGTCCAAGTCAACCAAATGCAGTCACCGTGCTTTGCCTTAGCGATCTCGATATTCAACGAATCTTCCTTTCTGTGGAATAAGCCCCCCCATGTATTTAATGAGCCGGGTGTATTTTAACCAACTATTGGTTGTGCGCCACACTATTAAGCATCTACTATTATATGCAAGCATGCATTATTAGAGATTAAGAATATATAGCTATATGCAAAAAAGCATCTACTGCTATAAACTTCCGAATTACTTTCTCTCCGGCTTTTCCAGATCAGCCAGCCTTTTCCGCGCGAATAGGCATTGATCGTCGCTTGCCTTGGTCGCGCAGCCGGAAAAATCGATGAAATAATTCCAGGCCTTGACAGCCTCCATGAGGAGCGCCTGATTGAATTGTTCCTGGGAACTTTTCTTATCGAGCGTGTAGGCGTGATAGTAGAGGATTTCGCGCTTGAATTCGGGCGTGAGCTGGATCACGGAGCCGGCCTGCGATGAAAGCGCGGCCTCGATGCGCTCCTGCGCGTCGTCAAAGCTCCCCAGATGAAAATACGCCTCCCCGAGAAACGCGTCGATGGCGGGGTCGGAAAATTTGGTCCTGAGTTTTTCCAGGACGCTCCGGGTCTTCTCGAATTCCTTGAAATGCCGCAGGTCGATGATGGCCATGCGGATCTGCGCTTCGAGGTACTCGTTGGCAAGCCCTCCTTTTTCCATCGACGGCACCATTTTATAGGTGTTTGCGGCGTCGTCCCAGCGGCCCTCACGCTCCAGTGATTTTCCTTTGTCAAGAAGCGGGATGGTGGCGGACTGCATAAACCTGGGCGGCGTGTTGCTTACGAAGGTGCTTCGCCACAGGGCGACGCCCGACAGAAAAAGCGCGAAAACAGATACGATCAGCGAAAGCGCGCCGAAGTGCCGCTTGATTGAAAAAGGGATCTTGACCTTTTTGCCGGAACCCCAGGAGGTAAACGACTGGGCGCAGACGTCAAGATCTTCCAGAATCCGCTTTTCGGAGATCGGCCGGTGGTCGCGGTTCTTGGAGAGCAGCTTGTCGATGAGCTCTTCGGTAAGCGGCGAAATGGAGGGACGGAGCTTGCGCAGTCGTATGAATTTGCATTCGTTGATTTTCTGGATGAGGCCCGTGAGGTTTTCCGCCGTAAAAGGTTTCTGGTTTGTAAAAAGTTCATACAGCACGATGCCTAGGGAAAAGAAATCGCTGCGGATATCGAGCTTTCCGCCGGAAAGCTGTTCGGGCGACATGTAGTGAAACGTACCCACGATCATGCCTTGCATGGTGTTCGAGGTTATGCTCAGGGGTTTCGCGGCGCCGAAGTCCATGAGCTTGATAAGCTTGCCCCCCGTGATCATGATGTTTTCGGGCTTGATGTCGCGGTGCAGGATGCCGTGGATGTTTTCACCGGTGGGCGTGCTGATCTGCACGTTGTGCGCGTATTCGAGGGCCTTGACAATCTGGGAGGCCATGGAAAGTATGTCGCGCTCGCCTATCTTGGGGTTGGCGATCATGTATTCACGCAGCGTCTGGCCGGTGATGTATTCCATTTCGATGTAAAAGTAACCGTTGACCTCGCCGGTGTCGAAAACGCGCAACACATTGGGATGGTCGAGGCGCGCGGTGAGCTGCGCCTCCTGCCTGAAGCGCTGGAAAAAATCCTCGTCGTCGATAAGCGAGGGCTTGAGGATTTTGATGACCCGGTCGAGGTCGAAGGGGTTATTGTGCGCTTTGTAAATCAGCGCGGTGCCGCCCTCGTTGATTTTTTCCAGAATGCTGCAGTTGCCGATCGTTTTTCCTATAAAGGGGTCGGCCGGCGTGACAATGGACTGCGGCGCCTTCACATACAGCTCATCGTTGAGTTCGAACGTGCTTTCTTTATCGGTATCGCTCATACAGAAGCCCCCTCGATGATCCGGTTAATGTCTTCCCTGATGGCCGCGATTTTTTTTCCGACCATGTTCGACGCTTCCGAAAACGGCAGCCCTTGAGGCCCCCGGCATGAAGCATAAAATTTGATTTTAGGTTCGGTGCCGGATGGACGCGCGGTAATGATGCTGAAATCTTCACAAAAGAATTGAAGCACATTAGATGATGGAAGTTGGATGTTCTTTGTTTTTGATCCGCCGCCGACATCCACGGTCGTGCCGTCTTTGTAGTCTTTCATGGTCACGACCCTTTGTCCTGCCAGGGATTTCGGGGGATCGCGGCGAAGTTTTGCCATGAGGTTGTTCATTATCTGCAGCCCGGATTCCCCTTTGAAATATTTTGAAATAAGCGTTTCTTGAAAATAGCCGTATTTTTCATACAGTTGATGGAGCCGTTCCAGCACGGTTCGCCCCTGCGATAAATGATAGAGCGCCATTTCAGCGGTCATGGTCGCCGCGGACACGGCGTCTTTGTCCCTGACGCTCGTTCCAACCAGATAGCCAAAACTTTCCTCGCCGCCGATGATGAACACTGGCCCGTCGGGCCGCGATTCGAACTCATGTATCTTTTCGGCTATGTATTTGAACCCCGTCAGTACGTCAATGCATTGCACGTTATAATCGTCGGTGATGCGCCGCTGCAGTTCCGTTGTAACAATCGTTTTGATGCAAACGCCGTTTCCCGGCAATGTACCGAGTTCGCGTCTGGTTGACAAAACATAGTCAAAGAGCAGGGCCCCGAGCTGGTTGCCGGTGATGAGCACGTATTCTTTCCCGTCGGGCACCGCGATGCCCAACCTGTCGGCGTCGGGATCGGTGCCTAATACCAGATCGGCCTTGGTGAGCCTGGCAAGGTCCAGGGCCATTTTCATCGCCGACGGTTCCTCGGGATTGGGGAATTCAACCGTTGGGAAATCTCCATCGGGCAGCTTCTGCCGTTCGACCATTATCACGTTGATGCCCATTTCCGAAAGCGCCCGTTCAACGGGAGTCGCCCCTGTTCCGTAAAGCGGGGTATAAACGACCTTGAGGGTATGGCCTTTTTCCCTGATCAGCCCGGGGCGCAGGGAGAGTTTTTTTACCATGTCAATAAACGGGTCGTCGACTTCCTTGTCGATCATGCGCAGAAGTCCCTTGGAAAGAGCGTCTTTTTTCGAAAGGGACCGTATTTCCGCCCCCTTAACTTTCCGCACTTCCGCCACGATCCCCGTATCGTGCGGCGGAACGATCTGCCCTCCATCGGACCAGTAGACCTTGTAGCCGTTATATTCGGCGGGATTGTGGGAGGCCGTCAAGACGATGCCGGCCGTGGCTTTCAGCAGGCGGACGGCGAATGAGAGTTCCGGCGTCGGCCTGAGGGAAGTGAATACATACGTCGTTATCCCGTTTCCGCAGAAAACCTGCGCCGCTTCCTCGGAAAAAATGTCGGAAAAGTGCCGGGAATCGTAGGCGATGACAACCGAGGCCTTTTCCGCGGGGATGATTTTTTTTATGTAATTGGCAAGGCCCTGGGACGTTTTTTCAATGACAAAGGAATTGAGCCGGTTATAGCCGCCCCCGATCACACCGCGTATTCCGCCGGTGCCGAATTCCAGTTCGGCATAAAAGCGTTCGTTCAGTTCGCTCATGTTATTTTTAGCGAGAAGTTCCTCAATTTGCTTTTTGAATACGGGGTTCTTTTCAAGGCAAATGTAGTCTTTTGCTTTTTGGATTATTACGTCTGTTTCCATTTATGAATGTTCCTTGACATATTTTTTAAAGTTGCACTGTCTATATAATATAAAAGAAGTACCGGCCATATCCCAAAAAAGAGACTTTTTCCATGAAAAACACCGTCAGGTTTTTTGCGGATGGGGGAAAAACGAAAATGATTTTGCGGGTCACCGACATGGCCAAGCATTACGGATTTCTTTTTGGATTAATCCTGATATTCAGTTTCATTGGTTGTACCAACAGATATATAAATTCTTCATATAAAAATGATACCGATGGCAATAAACGCCTGTTGATAATGCCCATTTATCCGGATAATGTGATCATATCGGATTCAACCCTGATTGATTTCATTAAGGAAGACTTTTCGGTTTCAAAAGATCAAGCTTCGGTAATCCTCGATTCTCTTTTAGATGCATGCATTTTCAATGCATTCTGTATCAATACGGATAATGTTATTGTTTTTAAAAGTAAATTGCCTGCGGGTATGCCTTACAGGTTGATAAAAAACGCCGAACCTGGAAATTTCATCGAAACGAAAAAATACGGAATACTTGACAGGTTGAACATTCGAATTCCTTCCGCAGAATATCTGTCAAAATTCATTCGAATACCGGATTACGGCATGGTTATCACCGGGATGGATTTAGACATAAATTACGATGTTAAGCTTTCCGGTTTTGGAACGCCGGCAATAAAAATTACCCCGAATAACCGTTACGAGTTTGTCGCAAAAGATGTAAAGTATGCAGTTTGGGATTACAGCAGGAATCAACTTGTTTGTGCCGGGAAAACCGACATGAACTCTTTTCACTCGCGTTGCGATCAAATAATGACTGAACCTGCAAAGCGCGCCGGGGCTCCTGCGTGCGATAATAAAAACATGTTCTGGCATAACATTCTTTTCCCATTAGGTATTTGCCTTGTTCAGAAAACGCCTTTCAATAAGAGCGCGATTGATTCCTCAATGGATAATGAAACATGGAAGCGAATGAAGGCCGCCCAGATGGTGCATCCGTTGAGAGATTCACAGGAAATTGCAAAAAGAATAGAATCAATCTATCCAAAGATACGGGCGAACATCATGGACAGGAAATACGTTTTCGTTTATCATGACAAAATACGAATATCCTGCCTTATTGCTCCGGGCGGAAATATTTCTTCCGTTTCTTTAATCGATGCTAACCGTCTTGATTCTGCGTCTATGGCGGACCTCAATAGAAACCTGGCGGTAAAGGTTTGTGATTCAATTGATAATAATAGATTGTATACGAGGGTTACTCTCATTATTTCAAACGATGCAAATAGTGAATATCCGATCCATATCGAAACTATCAGAAACGTTGACCCGCGTTCAAAAGCCTGCATTATGCAAACGGTGATGAAGAAATTGGCCTCCATTCGATACGCCTATAATCGTAGACTCCGCGATGGAATGAACAAGGATGGTAAAATAACCGTAAAATTTGCCATCAACGAATATGGGAAGGTCATTAATGCATCAGTTGTTCAATCAACGATTCAGGACGATGAATTGGAAACTGGAACCGTTAAAATAATTAAGTCAATGGAATTTGGGAAAATATACGATCAAGGAAATGTTGAAGAAGTAATATATCCTTTTGTTTTTTCTAGGTGATCGCATCAGCATTTTCGTAATCGTACGGCTTGACCCACGGAAACGCTGAAAGCACGCTGAACGCATGCATCTATTCTAATTTTTCACTAATGAGAAGTTTTTCCAAACTCCATTATTCACCTTATATCTAAAAATATAGGCTTTACTCGAAAATTGAGAAGCATTCAAAACATATGTTCCAGGCAATTGCCGGGAAGAAAAAAATAATTTCCCATGGCAATCATAAACTTGAATGTTTAAGCGATCCGCCGCCGACAAGCCACGCCAGTGAATTTGATTGTGAGTGTCAACTAAGATATTCTGATTTTCAGATAATGCTTGGCCCATATTTTTGGAAGTTATTGCCGTTATGGGATTGCCGACCAATTGACCGTTGAATGAAACGAGTTTTATTTCAAATATATAAGAGATAATCTGAGCATCATACTCAGCATAATAATCATAAAGTCCATAATTCTGAATCCATTGCTCCCGAGTATAATAATGGGGATCTCCTCCAGTATTTGTAATCAAAGAATAGCTGAATAGATTTTGAGATGCAAATGTTACTTTTGTCAAAGTTGAATCAGGCAACTGATGCTGGAAGCAAAAACCAAAATTGGTATCAGAATAGAAGGTCCCTATTGGAGTAAATGTTTTTGTGGAACCATCATAAACGAAATTGTCATTATTTAATTCAAGGAATACCTTTGTGTTTATTATCGGAACACAGGAAGAGCAGCTCGATTTAAAAGTTGAATCAACAACCGTATAAAGAAGCGAATCTTTGTTTTGACGCATTGAAATTATTTTAACTATTTTGTTTTCTGAAAAAAGTATATCATACGTACCAAACGTGGTATAAATTGAATCTACCGAATAAACCCACGTATTTCCAACCTTCATTGGAGAAAAATCGCCAACCATTGCAGCATTACCAAAAGAACAGACGGCAAAAGCAAATAAGAATATTTTATTGAACATAAACCCTCCCTTTTTCACACAAAAATCATTTTTAATCCATTCTAATCTAATATATAGCGAAAAAACGACTAAAACAATATACTTGGAAAAATACCGCTTTCTGTAGGGAAACAGTCGAATTCTCGAAGTGGGCTTAAAGCTATTTTGCCTTGGATCTTTGCGAGGATAGTATCCCTGCATAGCAGCAAAATTTTGTTGAGCAGCAGCATAACGTCCTACATCGTAAAACTTCCTAATAAGTAAGAGTCTCCGCTCACAAAAGGCCAGATCAAGATCACAGGATTCGAAGAACTTTCTTCGGACATGTGCTCAACACATGAAATCTGACGAATGAAAAGATGGGTTTACCGTTCGAATAGCATTTTCATTTTCTCGGTGAATCGATCGATCCAATTGGATGCGTCCTTTCAGAGCTTCATGTTATTCGAGCATACTCTTCCAAAATCGCGTAATCCGGCGGAAGAAGCGGCAGTTCTATTTTGGTGGCGGGATTTATCCATGCGGTTTCTTGATATTCCAGTGGTTTGATAGTCCCTTTCGTAATCCGGCACATGAAAGGAATTAATCGAACGGCCTGCGTTTCGTATTCATGGACGATAATTGAAAGTCGCCTGCCCGCTTCAATGGTCACGCCAAGTTCTTCCATGATTTCCCGCGACAGGGCGTTTTGAGCGGTTTCGCCGGGGTCTATTTTCCCTCCCGGCAGCTCCCAGAAACCCGCATGCTGTCGCGGAGCGGACCTTTTTCCAAGAAGTATTTTTCCGTTATGTTCAATGATCGCGCATACAACGTTAATAGGTTTTTTTGTCATTCTGTTTCAATATAACATATTTTATTAATCTTCCAAAGGTTCGAAAATCGTAAAGCATTGAAAAGGTATCAACAGAGACATTAATGACCGAAACAGTTATTAAATATCCGGGCCGTATGACTAAAAAGGAATTTTACCCGGTTGCCTACAAATGGATGGTTCTTTCCAGAAAAACGGAAGAAAAAATCCGGGAACTGTTCAAAAAACGCCATGTAAAAGGAACGGTGACCATGGGCTTCGGCAACGAAGCCACCGCCGTGGGAATGAGCCTGCCGCTCAGGCCGGGACAAGACGTGGTGTCTTTTTTGCACAGGGATTTCGCGGCGCACATGATCATGGGAAGCTCGCCGTTTCAATTGTTCAACCAGTATATGGCCAATGCCGAAAGCCCGACTCACGGCCGCGAAGGCAATGCGCATCACGGAAACGCGCATGAGCGCCGTTTCCCCATGATAAGCCATCTGGGCGACATGGTAAGCCTTGTGGTCGGCGGCACGTGGGCGGCCCGAAAACAGGGCGAAGATATCGTCGGGGTAAGCGTGACCGGCGACGGCGGCACGAGCACCGGCGATTTTCACGAGTCCCTTAACATCGCCTCGGTGCGCAACGTCCCGGTGTTGTTCCTGATCGAAAACAATCACTATGCTTATTCGGTGCCCACGCGGCTCCAATACCATTGCGAAAAACTCTCCGACCGCGCCAAGGCCTACGATGTTCCGGGAAAAACCATAGACGGCATTGATCCCTGGGATGTGTACGCGTCCGTATGCGATGCATTTGACGAAATGCGAAAAACGTCCCTTCCCTACGTGCTTGAATGCATGACCCTCCGGCTCGACGGGCACGCGGTGTATGACCAGGCGGAGTACATTCCCGCGGAAGTGCGCGCGGCATGGAGGCTCCGCGATCCTGTCGCGCTCGCTCGAAAGAAGTTGGTCGACGAGGCCATGCTGACGGAAGAGGAGGTTTCCTCAATTGAGTCGCATGCCGACGCCGAGGTCGAAAGCGCGGTGCGCAGAGCCCTGGCATGCGATCGTCCGGCCCCGGAAAAACACATAGGCCCGATTTTCGCGGTGGCGTCCGACTTTAACAAACTGGCCCCTTTCAAGGCCGCGGGCGTTAAAAATTTCAATGCAGTTTGCCTGGCGCTTGAATATATTTTGTCCAAAAATGATACTGCCGTTCTCATGGGAATGGACATCGGTCCCAAGGGTTCGGCTTTTGCCACGTGCAAAGGTCTGTACGATCGTTTCGGGCCGGAGCGGATCATGGACATGCCCATTGCCGAAGCGGGCATAACGGGCTTCGCGCTGGGGGCTTCTCAAACCGGCGCGCTTCCTATCGTGGAATATCAATTCGCCGACTTTGCCACCGAGGCCACCACGCAGTTGGGACTTAATTGCGGGACATGGTTTTTCCGTAGCGACAGCCCGGCGCCCCTGCTGTTCAGGCTGCCCTGCGGGGGCCGTATAACCATGGGCGCTTTTCATTCCGGAGAATATGACGGCCTGTGGGCGCGTTTTCCCGGCCTCAAAGTCCTCTATCCGTATACGACGCAAGAACTGTTTGAAGCGCTTATCGCCGGATTTTATGATCCTAATCCATGCGTTGTTCTCGAACATAAACTGTACTATGTGGGCAAAAGCGGTGACATTGACTTTGACGGAGACGCGAAACGCGTTTGGCGGTCGCGCAAATATGCCGACGGGAATGACATTACCATCGTCGGGTTCGGCGCGGGATTGGAGATCGCGGAGCAGGCGGTCCGCGAGACGTCGCGTAAAGCGGACATTTGGAACCCTTTTATGGTGGCGCCCCTTGACATGGAGCCTATTTTTGACTCGGTCAGAAAAACCGGCAGGTTCCTCGTGGTACAGGACAATACGGACGTTGCGGGAATGGGAAACCACCTGGTTTCGCTTGTGTGCAGGGAATGTTTCGACCAGTTGAAATGCGCGCCCGGGATAATCAGCGCGCCGTTCATTCCCGTGCCCTTTGCACCCGAGCTCGAGGCTTTTTACCGGCCGGACAAAGAAAAGGTCATACATGGCATAGAGGCGCAATTAAGG
>JBAVGL010000570.1:0-1933 GCA_049684795.1 Chitinivibrionales bacterium
GTCGAGGACCATTACGAAACGCGCTACTATGAAGGGGAGCCGCGCTCCGAAGGCCTTGCTTCGTTTCTCGCGTTTCCCATAGGCGTTGATATGTGCAAGGGCGCCTTTTTCCTGGAGTCAGCCAGAAAAAAGGCGTTCTCGGATTCAAACCGCGACCTGCTGGCGCGGCTCGCGACCTCCGCCGGCCTTGCCATTGAAAAGCTCCAGCTCATCGAGCAGGCGAACGCGCTTGCCACGCACGACGGGCTTACGGGGCTCATCAACCACCGGCAGTTCCAGGCCATGCTCAAGGACGAGATCACCCGCGCCATCCGCTATGACGATCCGCTTTCGCTCGTGCTGTGCGACATCGACTTTTTCAAGAAAATAAACGACACCTACGGCCACCAGTACGGCGACGTCGTTCTGCGGGAGATCTCGGCGAAGCTCAAGGAAAAAACGCGCGACGGCGTGGATTTCGTGGCGCGTTACGGCGGCGAGGAATTCGCGCTGGTGCTCGTGAAGACCGACGGTCCCACGGCGGTTGAGACCGTTGAGCGCATACGTCAACATATCGAACAGCACGTTTTTAAAGGCCCCCACGGGGAAGACATCCGCATAACCATGAGTTTCGGCATTGCCGTCTACAAGCAGCATGCCAAGCAGATCGACACGCTCATCCAGAAGGCCGACAAGGCTCTCTACCGGGCGAAGGAAACGGGAAGAAACAAGGTGGAGTTGTTTTGAGAGTAGGTTCTGATTCAGAGCTCAATTGCACTTTTATCTTTCATTTCAATTTCTGCAAATCGCGGCACAGTTTAAAATTGTAAAATTTGTCTCGATACAGGGTCGCAACAATGTCATTTTTAGCGTTATTATCGATAGCGTTGCTATTTATAACGCTGTTGGTTGCTTTTAAGGTGCCAATTTGTCAATCTTTATTGAATTCCCTTTAAAATAGACAAGCTCTTTGCAATTTCATTAGGAGCAGGAAGATATTTACGTAAGGATGCCGGCAATTTTGTCGTAGCGGTATATGTTGCCACGCCAATTGGTGCATTAGCTCTCTTGAGCGCATACTCGACAAAAGTCCTCTTTTTTTCCTTACAGATTATTATTCCAATAGATGGATTCTCATCCTTTAGTCTGGTTTTATCGTCTAAAACCGAAAGATAAAACTGCATCTTGCCAACATATTCCGGTTTAAAATCGCCGATTTTCAATTCAATCGCGACAAGACATTTCAATGCGCGATGAAACAAAAGCAGGTCAATGAATAATTCTTCATTTTCAAGCTCGATTTTATACTGATTGCCGATAAAAGTAAAATACCCACCCATTTCAATCAGGAATTTTCTCAGATTATTGATGAGTGAGATTTCCAACTCATGCTCTGAATGTTCCTCGCCGAGTTCCAGAAAATCGAACGAATATTCATCTTTTACCGCCAGCTTTGCTTGATGCTTATATTTTGCTGGAAGCGCTTTATCAAAATTCGTCTGATTCAACAGATATTTCTCATACGATTTATTGTCGATTTGATGGATTAAAACGTCTTTTGTCCAGCCAAACTTTTTTGTCATGAGAATGTAGAATTGCCGTTCTAAATCATCTCTGCATTTTTCCATTACGACGATATTTTTTGTCCAGCTTATTTCTTGCACCAAAGATGCAAGTTTTTCGTTGCCTTTGTATTTGAGATAGAATTTGCGCATTCGCCACAAATTATCGGCGGAATAACCAATCACCCCTGGGAAATCATTGTGCAGGTCTTTTGACAGGTTTTCTACTATTGATTTTCCCCAGCCGAATTTTTCTTGTCGTGCAAGAATCATTCTTCCTATATCCCAATATGCGCCAATCAGTTCTTTATTTACTGCTTTAAGTGCTGAATATTGAGAAGCGCGGATACGCTCTTTGATTTCATTCAAAAGAATGGCATATTCATTTGAAC
>JBAVGL010000571.1:0-1608 GCA_049684795.1 Chitinivibrionales bacterium
GATAAGCGGCGATGAGGCCCCTTTAACGTGTGCACGGAATTCTTCGATTCTTTTTGTTAGGTCTGGGGGAAATATTGACATATCGGGCGTGCTGCCGGAAAAGTGTTGCGAAGGCCCATATTGAGAAGGGTCAACGGCCTTTGAATGGGAGTGCAAAGGAGCGGAATTTGGGCTGTTGTTAGGTAAGGGTTCCGGCATAACAGCGTCTTTTGATATGTCAATTTTAAGAAAAACGCCAGTTAGAATTATATTGCAAAAAATATAATGAAATAATATAATTTATGAAGCTTGGCAGGATTAAGTTTAAGCATAGAATCGTGGTTATATGCGATATGCAGTCATTTCTGACATTCACGGAAATGTTGAAGCGTTGCAGGCCGTCCTCAATGATATTAAAGGTCGTTCCGTGGACACTATCGTATGTCTGGGCGATATTGTGGGATATTATCCCGATCCTGAGAAATGCGTTGAACTTGTCCGGGAACATGTTTCTCTGTGCGTTGCCGGCAACCATGATTATGCCGCCATCAATCGTATTGATATCCAGACATTCACCTATTACGCGCTTGTGGCAATGGAGTGGACACGCAATAACATTTCAGCTTCGGCAAAAGAATTTCTGGCCTCGCTTCCGCTGAATATTGAAAAAGACGGTCTTTATTTTACCCATTCTTCGCCTTCAAATACGCAGGATTGGATCTATGTATTTCCTGACAGCGAAGAAGCGGTTTTTGAAGCGTTTAACAGCCTTGTCCACTGGCTGAACTTCATCGGCCATACCCATTGGCCTTCGATCATGATCCAGGAAGACGACAAGATCATCCTGTATTCGGAACATGTAATCAAATTAAATCAGCAAAACTTTTATTTGATCAATGTGGGCAGCGTGGGACAGCCGCGTGATTTTGAATCCCGGTCCTGTTACGCGATCTATGACTCCGTTCAACAGGAAGTGGCGCTTATCCGCGTTCCCTATGATTATACTATTACCCAGAAGAAGATCCTGCAAAAAGACCTGCCGCCTTTTCTGGCCCAGCGCCTGGAAAAAGGGAAGTAGAAAACGGTCGTGACCGTTTCCTACAAAACTACGACCGGGTCTTTATCTGTTTTGTCAACAACCTCTCCAATGACCATGCAGGAAGGATAGCCCGAGTCCCGGAGTTTGCTGACCATGTTTTCGGCATTGTCCGGTTTAATGCAAATGAGAAGGCCGCCCGATGTCTGTGCGTCGCACAGGAGCATTTTTACAGTATAACCCACGGAAAAATGAAACCGGCAGCCCTGTTCGACAAATTCCTGGTTCCTGAATGCGGCGCCGGGAATGCATCCCTTGTCCGCAAGGTCGAAAGCGCCCGGCAGTATGGGGACTTCGGCGCTCCTGATTTCAAGAGTAACGGAGCTGGCAAGCGCCATTTTCAGCGCATGGCCCAACAAACCGAACCCCGTGATGTCCGTGGCGCAGCGCACGGAAAATTCCTGCATGATCCGTGCGCCATTTTTATTGAGTAATTTCATTGTGTCAAGAGCAATCCGGTAATCATCGTCACCAACTTCGCCGATTCTTTTCCCGGCGACAATGACCCCGGCGCCGATGGGTTTGGTCAGCAC
>JBAVGL010000572.1:0-4958 GCA_049684795.1 Chitinivibrionales bacterium
GTCTAATTGAGTTATGTTCCCCGCGTGCGCGGGGATGAACCGTTCTGTTGCTTGCCTTTGCCCATCGATAAGGGATGTTCCCCGCGTGCGCGGGGATGAACCGTTATTTGAGTATTATTGGCGAGCGTCAAATAAATGTTCCCCGCGTGCGCGGGGATGAACCGTGTGCAAGCGCAGTATCATAGTCCCTAATAAAATGTTCCCCGCGTGCGCGGGGATGAACCGTTAAAATATCAATGGGGGATTTCGCTCAAAAAATGTTCCCCGCGTGCGCGGGGATGAACCGTTATTCTGGACAAGATAACAGGAAATTATAAAATGTTCCCCGCGTGCGCGGGGATGAACCGGAACAGGTCAGAGAAACGCGGGTGATGACTGACTGTTCCCCGCGTGCGCGGGGATGAACCGAGATCGTAGCAAGCCTTATTCTGTCTCCGACGATGTTCCCCGCGTGCGCGGGGATGAACCGTGAATATGTCGGTTTACTCATGGAAACCGAACATGTTCCCCGCGTGCGCGGGGATGAACCGACTGTATATTTAAACCAGTCACATTAGCAAACATGTTCCCCGCGTGCGCGGGGATGAACCGGCCGTGAAAAATACGCGGGGCATATTGGAGTAATGTTCCCCGCGTGCGCGGGGATGAACCGTTTATAAAAAAGAACATATTGTTTTCCTCCTGATGTTCCCCGCGTGCGCGGGGATGAACCGGTCGGCGATTATCCGGCTATTTCAATCGCCCGTTCAAGTTGCTTGACATTTTTGGGTGCAGGATTTGTCGCGTGTGAAATGGGATGACCATTCGGACATTATTTTAGTGAACTGAAAACCAGATTTTTTATTCCTATCTATCCGGAATAGTTCTTTATGTCACTTGCAAGGCAAGTATGGTTAGGTCGTCATGGTAGGGCGCGCCGCGCGTGAAGGCTTTGATGTCGGCCATGATGGAGGCGATGATCGCCTCGGCGTCGGGGTTTTTGTCGCGCGAGAGCAACTCGCAGAGGCGATGGAACCCGTAGGAGTTCTTCTGGGGGTCCGATGCGTCGACCAGGCCGTCGGTATAAATAAGGTAGCGTTCGCCCTGTTTAAGCGGAATGCGCACTTCTTCGATCAATTCGGAAAATTTGTCGATTTCCGGGATCAGTCCCAGCGCGATGCCGTTGCAGGCGATGTTTTCCGGCAAATCCCCGGGCAGGCCCAATTTCAGCAGCATGGGATGGCCGGCGCGGGCATAGGCCATGGAACTGCCGTCTTTTGCGATGATAAGGCACAGGGCGGTGACGAACGAACGCTCGTCGAGGTTCATGGTCATGAATTCGTTGACCGCGCACAGGAGCCTTTTGGCCGAGGTCTCCTTGCGCGCCTCGACGCGGAAGGTGCTGCGCAGCATTGTCATAAGTAAAGCTGCCGGGATCCCCTTCCCGCAGACGTCGGCGATCACGACGACCCAGTCGCCCGCGTCGGTCTGGAAATAATCGAGATAATCGCCCCCCACTTCGTACGCCGGATAATACACGCCCTTGACATTGACGCGCGGAATAAGGGGCCTAAAGTTAGGTGTAAAGCGGCGTTGGATGCTGCGGGCGGCGTCCAGTTCTCCGTCGAGACGCGATTTTTCCTGCAATTCCTGATAGTGGATTGCGTTACTCAGGCATATGGCCGCATGCGCCGAGAGCGCGGTAAACAGCGCTTGTTCCTGCGGATACACCTCGGCGTATTCTTTTTTTGTAAATACCTGGAGCACCGCGCTGCACGTGTTGTCCACGATCAGCGGAAGGGCCAGATAGCACGGCAGCGCTCCCGCTCCCGGCCATGGATACTGGTTGAGGCGCTCGTCTTTTTTCCAGTCGGCGACGATGATCGGCTTGACAAAGTCGCTATGCAACAACAGGTGGAGCGCTTTTTCCGAATAAAGCCTGCCATGGTCGGTGTTGAGTTCGCCGGTTGCGGTAACGCAATGGAAAGAGTCGTGCTTACGGCGGCAGAGACTTCCTTGGGCTTGGGGGAACCTGGCCATAAAAATAGTAAGTATGGCGGGGAACAGCTTTTCAATGTGAATAATGGGCGAGAGCTCGTAGAAGGAGGCATTAAGAAAGTTGAGTTGTGAAACATGGGCCTCCAAAAGCTCATTTGCCTTTTTAAGGTCGCCGGTGCGTTCTTCCACACGCACCTCGAGCATGTTTTTAGCTTTTTGCAGCTCTTCCTCGGCGCGCTTGCGCTCCAGGGCGTTCATGAAAACTTCGCCGATGATTGTCAGCAGCATGACGGTGTCTTCGGACCACGTTTTTTCATTGCGCAAAGTTTCGAGGCCGATGATGCCTAAAGCGGTCCCGCTGTAGACTAAAGGCACGTTGATGAATGAACGCACCCCGTGAATCTTGAACCACTGCTTTTCGCTCTTGGCTTCCTGGGGCAAATCCTCGATGCGGGACATGGTGACGGTTTCGAATTGCTTTATCTTTCGCATGAGCCATGAAAAGGTGTCGGCGCTCAAGGACGCGTCTTTGAGCGCCTGTGATTCAACGGCCTGGGCGTTCCACCGATACTTTCTTTGCAGCTTCGGGTCATCGTTGCCGAACAAAATGCAGAAGCACCGGTCGCTGCCTGTAAAGAGGCCTAATATCTGCAGGGCCGAGGTAATGCCGCCGTCGATCTGGCTTGAAGTAAGGTTTACGAACATGGTTGAAATGGACGTAATGACCTTTTCAAATTCAACCCTGAACTTGAGCGCCTCTTCGGCCAGTTTGCGCTTGGTGATATCGCGCGAAACGCCGAAAGTGCCGATGATGCGGTCATTTTTATCGCGCAAAGGCATTTTCGTCGTGGAAACCCATGTAACGTGAGAATCGGGCCAGGTCTCTTTTTCCTCGATGCCGATCACCGGTCGAGCGGTGCGTATGACCTTCTGCTCGTCGTTGAAGGCCTGCTGGGCATGTTCTTTCGTGAAGATATCGAAGTCGGTTTTTCCGATTATTTTATACGGGTCGGGAAAACCGGTCTTTTTGGCCATCGCCCGGCTCACTCTGAGGAAACGGCTTTTAGTGTCTTTAAAGTAAATAGCGTCCGGAATGTTGTCCATGAGCGCGTGCAGCAGGTCGCGCTCGTGCTCCATGCGTTCGAAAAGGCTGGTGTTTTCAAGGGTTATGGCGATCTGCTCGGCGCAGCCATTGAGCAGCCGCACTTCTTCCTGGGAAATAAAGGGCCTGTCTTTGCGGTTGTAACCGACCTCAAGAATGCCGATGGATTTCCCGCGCAGCAGCAGCGGAATGAACGCCCGGACAAGCGCCGCGTGGCCCTCACGTTCGAAGATTTCCCTGTTGAAACGGTCATCCCATCCGTCAATGACTTCAATTTTGCCCGTACGCACCACATCAAGCAGGATGTCTCCCTTTAATTGTTCTAATGTCCTGACCAGGCCATTGAGGCCTTGTGCAAGCCCCACCGCGCGGACCGTGCGCATTTCGCTGGAGCGTTCATCAATAGTGTCAAGGGCTATAAAGGTATATCCCATGTCTTCCGACAACGCGTTGAACAGCGCATCGAGCACTTTTTCAAGGTCGAACGTGCCGCTCACGGCGCTGCTTATGCGCTGCATGATCTGCATGTCGCGCAAACGGGCCTCGGCCTGGCGGCGGGCGGCGGAAGTCAGTTCGAACAAACGGGCGTTTTCAAGGGCGTTAGAAACCTGGTCGGCCATGGTCTGGAATACGGGAATGTCTTCGAAGGAAAAGGCCGCGGGATCTTTTGACTGAATGGTCATCACGCCGATGGGATTACCCTGGTACGCAAGCGGCAGCAGTATTTCGGACCTTGTTTTGGGAAGCAGGTGGTTGCCCGTTTTGACCCCGTCCTTGCCCTCATAGAAGGCAATGTGCGCCTGGCAATCGGCAATGCATCTGCTGATGAGCGAAGAATCCGCTATATCAAATTTGTATCCCGATTCGAGCATTTTTCTGCCCTTTTCACCGGTGCCGGCGCGCAGCAGGGCGTATTTTTTTGTCTCATCAATAAGGAAAATGGCCACATGGGAAAGACCGAAACGTTCGCGGATCACCTCTACGGTCGTTGAGAGAAGTTCGCCGAGGTTAAGGATTGAAGATGTTGCCCGGGAAATGTCCGCAACGGTCTGGAGCTGCAGGGCGCGATGTTCCACCCCAGTGCTTTGATACTGGGCTTTCAACCCCGCGATTTCGGCCCGGAGCGTTTTGATTTCTTTTTCGGGAGATTCTTTTTCTTGCATGCTTTAATTGGGGCGCCCTAAGGACAAAAACGACCTCTTTCCCCTTTTATTTGCTTGTGAGGCAATCTTCACGCCACGCGCAGCCGTGCTGGTCGCACGTGTTGTCCGCGGCCGTTTTAAAACAGGGGAAATTTCCTTCGGCCGTCTGGATCGCGCGAATGAGCTGGGTTTTGCTCATAGCGCCCGCTTGTATGCTCAGTTTTTTTGCTTTCTTTTTCAGGTCGGCGATGTTCAACATGGAAAGCTCCTTCCACAGTTTAAGAGATGAAAGTGATATGGTTTATAACCCACAAGGTGGATAACTGTCTGTATGCAGGACTTATCTACGCAAAAAGCGTAGATAAGTCAGCTACAGACACTAAATATAGCAAAAAATAATGAATTTGTGAGTTCTTCTTTTTGGTTTTTACCATGAACCTTTCGTTAAATTCGAGCGACTATGATTACGGACAACGAAGGCGAAGATCATCATTGAAAAAGTTTTTTCCTTTTTTAAAAATTAATAATGGTGACTGGGTTGTGAAATAAAGATACCTTATGATATAATAGTTTTGGATGTAATGTCAAGGCACTTTTTTTCTCAAAACCAAACCGAAAGATGTGCGAGGGACCAGTGGAAAAGATAAAGGGCGGAAGAATGGGAAGCACGGCGGGAATGCTGCTGGCGTTCGTAGGGGCGTTACTGTGTTTTACCACGTATGGATTGGACGGTAACG
>JBAVGL010000573.1:0-3278 GCA_049684795.1 Chitinivibrionales bacterium
GTTTTACAAGGACCTCTTAAAGCGCATGGCCTTATTTTATCTGGCGGCGCATGGAATTGGGGAACAGACGGCCGGACACCAACGCAAGCCTACGGGCATATTATTGACAGTATTGTTACAAGCGGAAATTCAAGAATGCTTTTTTCCTCCGGCTCAGCCTCCGATACGGTAACGATCGGCGACAATTTGAATTTGTCCGGTCTCAATCCGGCTGGTGGGATTTTTGCGGGAATCGGAAATTTTGTATTAAATGGAGCTGGAACCCAGAATTTCTGGCCCGCATTCGGTCAAACATTGCCCAATATTATCCATAGCGGCGCCGGAACCTTAATTCAAAACAATCACTTAAAATGTTTGTCATTCATTCAATCGAACGGAACATATAACTTATCCGGGAATAAACAAGACACGATAACCAGCGGCAATTTTACAATTTCAAACGGGAAATCAACGAGCCTTTTGGGCCTGGCATATTGCACCTTTCTTGTCCAAAACGGAAATGCCATTTTTTCAGGCAACGGCGGCCCGGATTCTCTGTATATGACCGCCGCTTCTCAATGGAATGTTAATGTTCTTGCCGGAACGCTTACCGCAAGCAATGCAGTGATTCAAAATTGCAATGCCTCCGGAGGAGCAATGGGGATTGCGTCCAACTCTCAAGATGTTGGAGCTAATATAAATTGGAATTTCACAAACGCAAAATTCTGGACGAATACTGGGGCAAACAATTCCTGGGGCAATCCTTCTAACTGGTTGCCCGCCGGGATTCCGGGAATTAACGATTCCGTCGTGTTCGACAGCCACGGATCGTCCGCCGATTGCAATTTCGACGCAGGCGGCTTTATCAAGGCGCTTACGCTTACGTCAACATATACGGGGACTTTAAGTTTCGCACTAATGGACACGCTGCGGGTGTTAAACGCTCTTGATTTTAGGAATTATTCCGGAACGATAATTCCCGGAAGCGGCGTAATTATCCTCAACGGTACGACTCCGCAGTTTTTTTATCCGCCGTATTCAACGGCTTCAAACAAATTCCCAAAAATAATTTTTAATAATGCCTCCGGGGCGCTTGTGCAGAACAATGAATTGTGCGCAACAAACCTGATCGTCAATAGCGGCGCCATGGACTTTGAAACGAATTTTAACATTGACACGATCCTTATTGGTTCACCAGGCAGCTTGACTCTTTCCGATTCGTATGTTTATTTAGATACTGCTGCGACTATTTCCGGGTCCGGCAAATTGAATTTAGGGTTTGCCGACCTTTCGATTTCCGGTGATGTGAATTTTTCAGCCTTGAGTCCGCTTTCTCCGCAAAACGCTAAAATCAAATTTATCGGGCCTGTAAATAAAAACTTCTTTCCCAGTGCCGACAGTATTCTAACATGGGTTGAACAAATAAACGGGACAACCGTCGTTTTAAACAAAAGAATAATTGTTCAAAATCTTTACTTGACAGGAGGTACGTTCAACCTCGGGGCCGGGCTGCAGGACACTATAATAACACAGCTCTATGGCGGGGCCGGGGCGTTGGACTTCGGTTCATCCACATTGAACATTGGGGCCTATACAACGGATTTTACGAGTGTCAACTTTACAACAGGCACTGGCACATTGGCTTTCTGCGGCCCGAATCCGCAGCAATTTATCCCTAAGCCCGGCGTTCTCCATCCCGATATCATGCAGAGTGCATATAGTGGAACGATAATCTATACTAACCCACTCATGGCAAAATCCCTGACCGTAAACCAAGGGTCATTCACGTTCAGCCATACCGGAAGTTTACGGGACAGCGTCGGTTCATTAATCGTGCCAACAGGCGGGACAAACCCTTCAATTGCCCTTGGTCAAGACACCCTTGATATCAGCGGCTCAATCAATTTGTCAGGGCTTGCGAATTTTATGTGGACCGTTCCCGGCGTCATGCGTTTTATCGGCAGCGCTCCTCAACCTTTTATGACGCCATTTAATTATAATCCGACCGGCTATTGGTGCCCCCCGATAATCCACAATGGCAGCGGAACGCTTACGCAAGCGGGCATGCTTAAATGCGCTTCTTTTCTGCAAACTGCGGGCGTGTATAACCTAAACGGCGCGATCGACAGCATAATGGACCCAGCAACCGGTGATTTTACGATTGGCAACGGAACGGCGGGTAGCATTACCGGGCTAGGCAATAGCACTATAGCGTCTAAATACGGCAGTGTCAATTTTACGGGCCAAAGCGCCGCGAACATGCTTAACCTGAGTCCGGTTGCTCCGTGGACGCTTTCCGCTCCCACAATGTCAAAAACCATATCCGCGCAATACGCGATTATCGGCAATTGCAAAGCAATAACCTATGCCCCGCTCACGGCCCAGCCGCAGTTTTGCGCCATGGCGCCGGGGGACAGCAACTGGAACATGGCGTTGGTCCTGCCCCAGATTTATGATACTCTCGGCACCCCGAACCTGCTTGCGTCAAGCCTGCGCGCCGCCGGCGATACCATTGACATTTGGTACGAACTCAATGACCCCGACAACGCAATGGATACGGTAAAAATGTCCTTCCGCAACGGCGTTTCCGGCGCGTGGACCGCTCCCGTTACCGGAACAATCATGGGTGATGTCGGGCCCGTGGCATCGAACGCCATGTCGGTCCACCGTCACGTGCGATGGTCCATGGCGGGACAGTTCGGGGGTTCATTTTCAAGCGACAGCATTCAAGTCGGCCTGATCGCGCAGGACAATTTCGGCAATGTAACGCCCAAAATCATGCCAGCGAACAACATACATGTCAATACCAAGGGCCCGACATTTGGTTCAAACATTTTCATTCTTCCCTCTGCGGGCTCGATTATTGCGGGAGGCTCGGTTTGTTCAGTAACCTGGAACTGGGCAAACATTTCTTTTAACGTCCAGGCCAAAAACTATCCTTTAACCCTGCAATATTCATTGGACAATGGAAACACGTTTATTAATTCCTCTGCAGGAAATCTGCAAAACACCGGGTCTTATTCATGGACGACCCCGCTTATTACCAGTAAAAACGTTCTTCTGCGGTTTGCCGCGCGCGACACTTTGGGAAATGTAAGTTATGGCCCTTTAAGCGCAGCGTTTACGATCGATGCGACGCCGCCGGCTTCAAATATAACGTTCCCGGCAAACAAATCATTTGTCAATAGTCTGGCCAATATAAGCGGCATTGCTTTCGACGTCGGCAGCGGCGTGAAAAACGTCTTTATTACCATAAAAACGATTGCCGGAAACTATTGGAACGGCGTATCGGCATGGAC
>JBAVGL010000574.1:0-4237 GCA_049684795.1 Chitinivibrionales bacterium
CCTCCTATCCGGAGCGCGGTCAGGTCCTTCCTGCCAACGAGATTAAACGCCTTGTTTATCCGCACGGCGCTGTCCTGCAGCACGGCCACGCCCCCTTCGCCGAGGACTGAAACGGCCTTTGCAAGACCGCTGTAGTAATCATGATTGCCCGTAACGGCATACACCCCGAGCGACGGCACGCTGGCAATTTCTTTAAGGAGCGCGACGATGGCCCTGCGCTGACAATCGTCCACGTCTTCATCAAATACGTCGCCGACGAGCAGCACGAGGTCCGGATTTGCCTGTTTGACAAGGCGCACGATCCTGTTCATTTGTTTTTCACCCACGACCGTGCCGAAGTGGATATCGGAAACAACGGCAATGGTAAGTTCGTTAAGCGGGGATGTTTTTCTTGCCACGCTCAGGTCGAGGCAGCGAAGGCGGGGGTGTGTGGCGAGGTGATTGCCGACAACTATCGTGATGCATAGAAGGCCGGCCAACGCCAGCCATGTTGCGCGAAGGACGGGATAGGGGTCAACAAGAAACGGAGGAGAAAAAAAATGGAAAAAACGGTCCGCAAGCCTTACGCAATCGGCCAGCAGGGCGATAAGCGCCATGTAAAACATTGCCGCAAGATACAGTGATCCGGCTACCACTACCAGGCGCGTAAGCGCGTTCTTGACGCACAACTCGGCGATCCGGCCCAGGGGGAAAGCGATTGCCAAAAAGACCAGGGCGCAGATGATCGCCGTTTTAAAAACTCCAAGCCCGGTCAATGCCTGCGCGGAGCGCTTGATACAATAATAATTCAGGGCCGAATAAACGATGAGGGCGACGGTCACGGCGACGATCATGGAGGAATGCTTCATCGGTCCGGTTATTTTTTCCCGTTCCAAACGGCAAGTTCCGCGGGAGTTGCCTGGGAACGGACGCCGTTGTCGTTTAGTATTTCGTCCGTTGCCGCAAGCATCTCCTTGCGCGGAAAAACGAGCGACTCAAAGGCGCGTTCCGCGCAATGGATGCAAATATAATCGTCGCGGCAGTCCCGCAGGACTTGCACGCAATGGCGAAGGTTCTTGATGGGCGTCCCGTTGATCGTCGAAACGACGTCGGAAGCCGGATTGGAATAACCCTTTGACAATTTATGCGGGAAAAACGGTGACGAGATCACCACCAGCTCCTCTCCGTCAAAAGCCGGTTTATCGCCGCGCCGGGTAATAAGAGGGCTTCCGATGTATGCGAAAAAATTCATGGCCGTGGCGGTGCTGATGCCGGCCACGAATTGCGCCGTCGCCGCTGAAAAAACAATTGGTCCATAGACAAAATAAGAAGGGTATTCGCCCTTAAGGTCGGGTATGAGCATCGGGTGTTCGGCAACGACCGGCAATTGCACGGACACCTTTTTCCCGGCGCGCACGATCGTCAGTGGCACTTTCCCATTTTTGGCGATTTTTTGGACGAGATATTGAAACCGCACCCTGAGGTTTGCCCCCACGATCACCATTCCCTGGTCGTCAACCGGTTTGTCCCCGATCCGGGTGATGACGTCCCACTCCTTGAGCGGATATGACGGGTCCGCGCTTGCGGGCCTGTGCACGATGGCGCCTTCCACGGACTTGTCGATTTTAAGAAACGCGCGCAAAGCGGGGTTTTCAAGCGTCTGCAGCTCATCGACCATGGCGGGTTTCCCGTCGTACCGGCCATCGGCGATGTCCTTGAGGAAAAGGTCTATTTCCTCGCAGGGAATTATATATCCGATGTTCTCCGCCCCGCCAAGTTTGCTGAACGCCATGCCCACCATCTTGTCGCCGACGACCGCCGGGCCGCCGCTGTTGCCGGGGTTTATGGCCGCGTCGATCTGAATGCGAAGCCCGGACGCGTTGTAGTTATATACGGCGAATTCTATCCGTGAAACGATGCCCTTGGTGATGGAAAGGTTATTGCCGCCGGTCGGGAAACCGTACGCCATGACCGCGTCCTTTACATCGGGGAGCGAACTCGTGCGGGCAAGGGCCGGGTGCTTGTCGAAAAACGCCTCGTCGTCCAGCTTTAAAACGGCAAGATCGATGTCGGGGGCGATTGCCTCAACCGACGCGGACACCTTATCGCCCGCCTGGTTGGCCTGCACCTGGACCTGGCTCGCATAGTGGACGACGTGCGCATTAGTCAATATACGGCGGCCCTCCATGATCACTCCGCTGCCGGAGATTTCCTGGGGCGATTGTTTGGTCCAGGGCTTGAACGGGTCGGGCATGCGCGCCGTGCAGAAAACTTTGACCACCGAGTTTTCAACCGCGGCGCTGTCGGAGGAGGGGAGCGCGGCATCGGCCGCGGCGCTCAAGCACACGGAAACCAGCAATAAATATCCCGGGGCGCTTATGAAAAACGCGCGTGTTCCGGAGAAGTTATTCACGGTGCGATCCATTGGGACATGCTCCTTGTTGTATGAATTTTTAGTATCAGCCTCATCTCCTTCCGGAATTTCCGCGCGGTTCTTCATCCCGCCGTTGACCGGGGTTATTTTGCTGCGGCGCGGGGCGATTCCGGATCATCTGTTCCACCGCGGGCTGCCGCTGCTGTTCGATGCGCGCTTCGTTGAATACCTGCGCCCGCACCTGGGTCTGCACGCGCTCGCGGCTTTGGGCAGGCTCCTGCGGCAATACCCTTGATTGAGGAATGATCGCGGGTTTCGCTTCGGCCGGTGGGTTCCATTGCTTTATTCTAGTGACGCGATTTTCGGCCTGCCGGGCATTCATGGTCCGGATCTGAACCTCCGCCTGCAGACTCGCCCGCTTGTTATTATCGGATTCGATCTGGGTGGCTTTTTGCATCGCCGACTCCTCCTTGCGGGCATTTTCGGCTTTCAGTTGTTGCTCTTTTATTGCTTGTTCGGTCGCGACCTGCTTGCGCTTTACAAGCGCGACGCCGATTTCGCTTTTAGCCTGCGGGGCGCTTGCCTGCCTTTTTTCCAGCAGCGACCTGACGGCGATTGGATCCTTTGGGGCGGCCGGCGCCAGCGCCGGTTTATAAATGATCAACCGGTTTTCTTTAAGTAAACTCCGTCCGATGGGCTGACCCGGCTTAAGATTGGCGGGGACGATGGTGACCGTGGCAACGGGTTTTTTTAACACCCTGGAAATGTTTTCGATTGCCGGGCCATGATTGACTATATGGTTATTTTCATAGCGGTAGGAGCCCTTTAAATAGGCGGTCCTTCGAAACGTTTCCTCCGCCCGCACGGACGGCACCAGGTTTACCCAGGGATGCGGATCGCAGAAATGCGAAGCGGACAGGAAAAAGTAGTCCTGATAGGTCAAATTGAATTCGAAGTCATCGCTTACGCGCCTGTCGCCGAAATAAAAACCGCCGTCGCGGTCGAAACGGGTGCGCGGAGGCAGCGGCGCCCATCCGCAGTAATCGTCGCCCCAGCGCCATGAAACCCAGGCCGGTCCCCATTCGTTGTCCGGGACCCAGCACCAACCGTGAACGGGATGGCGGAACCAGCGGCCGTAATGGAACGGCGCCCACCCCCAGGAATAATCGGACTTCCAGCACCATCCCCAATCCGACGAAATCCAATGGCCGTGCCGGCAATATGGGGCCCAGTCGACACTGATGGTCGCCGCATTGGGCTGCCAGCACCATGCGCCATCGATATCAATCCAGTTGCCATAGGGACAGAGCGCCTCATAAAAAAATGAGATGTTCTGATCATCGGGCGCCGGGGCCTCTGCCGCGGATGTCAACAGGTCCTGCGCCGGTTCAGGAGCGGGCTGGGCCGTGTTCGCCGTTTCATTGGCAACGCCGGACGACGTGTCGTTTCCGCGCCCATGGTTGATCGCTTCTTTAATTACTTTCGACGGAACACCGAGGTCCTTGAGCGTAACGATATCGTCCGCGCTTAAATCGTAGACGTCGGGGGATTTGTCGATATATGCGGAAAGCACTTCTTCGTCGACCCCCGACCTTGCCATTTTAATGAGGTCGTCGCCCGCAGGCGTGGCCCACACGGCGTTTGCCGATAGAAAAGCAATAATCGCGCATCCGCTTAACAGGACTTTTTTCATACGTATGTTTCCTATCTTATTTAAAGTTTTATATAAGATAAATTAATACTTAATTTAAACCAAAGCATATAATTTTGCGATAGGGTTTTAAAGCTCATGACCATACGATTATTAACCCTTAATTATTACACGTTTTAATGTGCCAACTTATTATTTAATAATGCCTTATAAAGTATTACCATTCTTAATAT
>JBAVGL010000575.1:0-3178 GCA_049684795.1 Chitinivibrionales bacterium
CAAAAATGGTGTCCTGTCCGCGACCGTGATGGTCACTGTAATATTCGTTGAAGCCGGGTATTTCATCGCAATGGTTGAAAATAAGATACACGGGAAATTCGATGCCCCACAAGGAAATAAGTTCGTCGATCCGTCCCCGGAAATTCCTGGCCATTTCCTTTACGCCCCGGTCATCGGCGTTGAGGACCTCATGCGCATCGACCACCAGCGCGATGCCGTCGACGGGGTTTTCCGGCCTTACCCTTAAAAGCGAGGCAACAAGCGCTTGCCATGATTCCCGCGATTCATCATCCATGAATGATCCGGGCGTGTCGATCCACACGGCCTCATTCGCGAAATACCAGCAGACCTGGTCGCCTCCTTCGATTTGCAGGCCATCTTTTTCCGAAGGATACCTCTGGGGAAAATTCAGCCCCGCGCCGCGCAGAAGCGATGTCTTCCCGGCTTTCCTGGCCCCGCATGCCAGGAACCACGGCCGCTCATACAAAGCGCTTTTCTTGAGGAGCCCCTTGCGCATGACGGTACCGAGATAGCGTGCGACAGCCTCGTCGGTTTCTTTATTAATGCGCTGATTAATGACCTGGTTGCCTGTTACCAGCGTGCGCGCCGGCGACTTTTTCCGGGGACGGGTCAGTCCGAAAATAAGCGCCCAAATACTTATGCCCACCCATAATCCTATTGCGGGAAGCCACTGCCATACCGATGAAATACGGACCAAACCGGCCACGATGATCCACACGACGCCGACCAGAAACAATCCGCACGAAACCAGCGCGAACCACATCGGAAATCGTTTCATAGGGGTTTCACTTCGCAAGTAAAGATTGAATTAGAGCGGTCAGACCGTTTACGTGCGCCGCATTGATAAAATAGAGTATCGACCAGCACAGGACAACCGCGCCACCGCTCAGAGCGCCGGTCACCCAGAAGGGAAAAATACCAAGGCCCTTTTTCTTAAGGATCGTCGAATCGGCGCGTTTGCCGTGGGGCGACAGCTCCGACGAGGCGCGTATCCGCGTCCGGCGAAGCTTTCTGCCCAGGTCTTCCATAATGGCTAGGCGCTCTTCGGAATGGGAGATTTTATATTTGCCCTCAAAACCGAGCGACAGGCAGAGGTAGTAAACTTCCAGAACGTCTTTTTTGCTTTCAGGCTGTAGGAGCATCTTCTGCAATGTATTGTAAAATTCCTGGCCCGCGATATTGTCGCCGAAGTGTTCGAGCTGCAACGGCCGGGTCATCCAATAGTCGCGGCAAATGCCGGGAACGCTCAACACCGTCTCGTCAATGAGCGCTATGAGCGCGTATTTCGCCTCGGTAATGCTTTCCATGGAGACTTTGAGCGCGGCGCAGTTCTTTTCGAAAAGACCGATATAATAATTGATGAGTTTGCACAGCGCCGCCGGATCGCCAAGGTCCTCGGCTTCACGCATGCGAATGATGATCAGGAAGAGGTCCGTGCACAGCCCCGTAAGCTCCCGTGAACCTCCCAAAGTCTTGGAAAGATCAAGGTTCATGGTCTGGCCAGCCATGGTATCGACGAATGTCCTGGGCATCGGTGTATCCTTTTTGGTTCCCTGAGCGAAGTCGAAGGTAACAAATGTACCCTGTCTGCACTCGCTCGCTTCCTGCCTGCCGAAACGGCAGTGCAGGAAGGCGACTTCGCTCAGTGAGCGGTTTTTCTTATTCTTTCAACGCAAGCATCTCGATCTTTAGCTCGGCATAATTATTGGGAAAATAAAATCCCATGGTCCCCGACGCCTTGATGTCCTGCCAGAAATCCCCCTGCTGGTCCAGGCTGAAATAGGCAAATCCCGGTTTCGTGGAAAGACCCTCGGGCGGACGGAGAACATGGATAAGCTGCAACCCCGGCATGGCGGAGGAAATTAAAAGATCAAGGCGGTTTCTGGAGCAGAGTTTGATCCTCTGAAGGACGCCAACCACAAGTTCCTTCTCCTGGGCCTTGGCGGAGACGCCTAAGAAAAACCTGGCGACGGAAAGGAGCTTTTCGTCGGGGATTTTGCACACATAGGTCGTCTGGTTGATTTTTTCAAGCGGCACGCTTACGCACCCGGCCGAAATGTCCGCCTCCAGAACCGTACGAATAACCTTTGACAACTGCAAAAATGTCGCGGCAAGATTGTCATGGTCATACCGCGGAAGGTTTTTCAGGGAAACCTCGGAGGAAAACGTGCACAACGCGCCCCCGCATTGGGTGAGAAGGCAAAAGGCCTCGAAGGGATGCACGGTGGGCGTAAAATGATAATGGTTGAGCAGCGGGGCGAAGGTGTTGACCGTTTGGAGGAGCCTGAACGACGTTTCCTCTCCGGCTGAAAATTCCGCGAACCCTCCTTCCACCTGTTTACGCCCCTGTGAAAGCGCGGCGCTTTTTGCAAGCAGGAGTTCAAGAAGGGAACGGAGATGGTTCATGAGGACCGGTGACGCCCCAACCTGCAGCAGGGGCGGGACGAAGCCCGCGAATAATTCGATGGCGCCGCTTGACGAGCGGACCAATTTTCCTATTTGTATACTCGCATGATTGTCAAGAGACTCATCGCCGAAGAGCACGATAAAATTGGATAGGCCCACATCGATTTGTTTTTTCTGCGACCCGAGGACTTCATCGACCACGGCCAGTTCCCTGCCTCTGTAACGCGCGACGGACTGACCGTCAACGGCCGCTGACGCGACGTTGGCCTTTCCCTCTATGCACAGCGGCAGCGCCAGAAATACATCGAGGAACTGCTGTTCATGGGTAAAGTGCTCGGCAAACGAACGGGCAGGAGGCGCCGTGTCTTCTTTGGGAATATTGAAAATGACTCCGTCGGGCAAACGGCCGCCGCAACGGGTGATTGAAATCTGTCCGTTTAATAGAGCGTCCTTATCAACGTCAAACCCGGTAATCCCGTAAGCATAGGGAAAATGATCGTTCAGCGCGGTATTCATGGCGTTCAAAATAAAACGTTCGGCCTGCTGGAAATGCTGGGGCTGTAAAAACATGCCCTCTTTCCATAACACCTTACTGTTTGTAAGCATCCTTTTTTCTCCTCAGGAACAATGGTTTTAGAAGCTCTTTTTGAATTATTTACGCGTTATGCGAAGGTAATTCAAACGTAGAGATTCTTACCTGCCACCAGTCAGGCCAGCAGATTTGCTTACCCATTTCGAAAGAACTCTATTT
>JBAVGL010000576.1:0-15542 GCA_049684795.1 Chitinivibrionales bacterium
AGATAAACCAATTTTCCCATAAACGCAATCTCGCCGGTCTCAACTTTAATCAATCGAATGGTTTCCCACACAGTACTATCGGAACTTTCAATTACGGTAACAAATAATACAGCATCTGCTGATACAAGTTTACCAATCTTGTAGGATTCCTTTTCATTGGTAAGCCCTGAAATACTGAGTTTCTGTTCATCGAGTAGAGAATTAATCTTACTTCGTGTTATTACATTGAATTTATGCATCAATAATAGAGTTTCGTATATTTGTTGCCACAAATCGCTGTCTTTGGCTGAATCACCTAACGGTGAGTGTGCAGCCAAGGCTATATCAACATTCACAAAAACCGTTCTTATTGAGAAGTGGTCAATTTGAGTATTTACAATAATGGAATCTTCCCCGTAAGACATTCCGATAAAAAAGATAAGTGGAATAATTATTTTATTCAAGGTTACCTCTTATTTACTTGAAGTATCTCATCCTGCAAAACCATGCTGGAAAAGATCTTTTTTAAATTCATTAAAAATTTCAGAGCTTGAATTTATCAGAGGAATTATACGGATAGATTTCAAATCAAGTGCATAACCATGAACAAAATAATGGCGAAACGCAAGATACGGCCCAAGTTTTTCTTTTGTTGAAAAGGATATTACCTTTGATGAGCAAGCTGCTTCAAGCAAATCTCTGTGCCAGAATGAACCGGAAGGTATCAAAATGTTCCTGAAAATAAAAATCTGCTTTATGATATTTTCGATGCTATTGTAGAAATTATGAAGAAGAGCCCCGATTCCAGCCAACTCAAGAGTTGATATTTTTGACAAATCTTCAATCCGGCTCAATTCACTCAATGCCTTTTCAATATTTTCTATCTCCGCAGCTATTTTTTCATTTAGATCAGCCATAAATCGGGACTCCTTCCGCCGCAACCATTCTGTGAAATCGCGAAGTCTCGGAAAGATCAATCAGATCGACTGGTTTGGTTAGTTTGAACATTAAATCGCTATAAAAAGCAAAAAAATCAGATGGCATGATTCCATCAACTGCCAAATCAATGTCATTGCCTTCCTTATCAACTGAAGCGCTTGAGCCAAAAAGAAGCACCCGAGATACTTTATATTTTTTTGCTAGGGAAATAATCGATTCCTTGTCGGCTTTCGATATCATAGGTAGAATCTCCTGCATTTTATTATAAACGAAACTTCAGAAAAAATGACCTTCTATTCAAAATACTTGTCAAATGGTATCATTGTCAAATCAATGATGCATCAAGGAGCAGATCAACGACCTCTCCTTTCTTTCTTGTAATCCCAATCATCCCGAAAAATTATTTTATTCTTCAAATCAAGGACACTCTTTTGACGGCGCCGAACAGTGGACCTTTTTGCAGCAGTTCTGATCGTTTCGCGTTTTGTCACAATGCGCCCGTTCTTTAATCCCATGCTATTATCCTTTTTCCCTCGCCCTTGTCCGAAAACCTGATCATCACCGCGCCTTTTGGCATGACTTCGGGAAACATATCAGCCCACTCGATAAGGCAAATTCCATTGCCGTAAATATATTCTTCGAAGCCTATTTCTCTCAGTTCTGCCTGCTTTTTAAGCCGGTAAAAGTCGAAATGATAAATGGGAAATTTTGGTGTTTCATAAATATTGAGTATGGAAAACGATGGGCTGTGCACTTCGCAGTCGCTACTTAGCACAGCCATGAAGCCCCGCACGAATTCCGTTTTTCCGGTCCCAAGCTCGCCGATGAGCCCGAACACGTCTCTCGCGCGCGCTGATCGCGCAACCTTCGCGCCTGCCGCGCGCGTATCTTCTTTTGATTGTGAGAGTATTTCCATAATTGAAAGAATAAATCTTATTCTCCTGTAAATCTAGGAAATCTTTCTAATCCGGACTATCCTGGTTAAAAATCGCATTCTCCTTGTGCGCTGTCAATGGAATTCCGGTTCGACTTCGCTCACCGGATGAATGAAAATGTCGCTCCCTGAGCGAAGCCGAAGGGCGCGATATGAACCGCTTAGCGAAGCGCGGGGGTAAAACATATATTACTATAACTTTTATCGAAATAACAAAGCAGGAGATTCCCATGAGTTTTAATAAAATCCAGCCGATCCCAGATGTTGAATCAATCATCCGTGAAATCCCCTTTCCCGCCGGGCTGGCACTGGAGAAAAAAAAGCGCGACCGGGAAATCGCCGATGTTTTCAAAGGCAAAAACGACAAATTCATTCTTATCATAGGCCCCTGCTCGGCGCACGATGAAGACGCGGTATGCGACTATATTGGGCGTCTGGCAAAGGTGCAGGAGCAGGTAAAAGACCGCCTTGTTCTTATCCCGCGCATTTACACCAACAAACCGCGGACGACCGGCGAGGGGTACAAAGGCATGCTCCACCAGCCCGACCATCAAAAAGAACCGAACATGGTCGAAGGGCTTAAAGCCATACGGCGGATGCATATCCGGGCCTTTTCGGAATCGCATATTCCCGCGGCCGACGAGATGCTCTACCCGGGCAATTACCCATATCTCGAAGACCTTTTAAGCTATGTGGCGATCGGGGCACGTTCCGTGGAAAACCAACTGCACCGGTTGACCGTCAGCGGCCTTGATATTCCCGTAGGGATGAAAAACCCCACCAGCGGGGACCCGGAAGTTTTGCTCAATTCGATACAGGCCGCGCAATTGCCGCACGTGTTCAGCTATAACGGCTGGGAAGTGTCCACGACCGGCAACCCGCTCATCCATGCGGTGCTTCGCGGTGCGGTTAATCAGCACGGTGAATCCATACCCAATTACCATTACGAAGACTTGGTTAATTTCGCAGAAAGCTATCTCGACCGTAACCTTCAAAATCCCACGGTCATCGTCGATACCAACCACGCCAATTCCAATAAGAAATACGTCGAACAGCCGCGCATCGCCATGGAAGTCATGCACAGCCGGAAACATTCGGAGCTTTTAAAATCACTTGTCAAGGGGTTGATGATCGAAAGTTTTATTGTCGACGGCGCGCAAAAAGCCTTTGAAAACGAATACGGCAAATCCATTACCGATCCGTGCCTGGGTTGGGAGAAATCCGAGAAATTGATCCGGCAGATCGCGGACATGGCGTAGGGGAATATGGGGTGAGTTGCTTAAGAATTTTCTGAACCTTTTCCAGGAGATCTTTTATCATGAATCTTTTCGTTCCCGGCCGTATATGCCTGTTCGGTGAACACAGCGACTGGGCGGGCGGCTACCGGCGCATCAACGCCGAAATCGAAAAAGGCTACGCACTTATAGTCGGCACCAACCAGGGAATGTATGCCGATGTCAAGCCGCACCCTACCAAGCTTGTCTACCGGGCAACGCTCAACGACGGCGCATCGATGCCGCCCTGGGAAGTCCCCATGGAACGAAATGCCCTGTTCGAACAAATCCAGCAGGGCGGTTTCTTCAGCTATGTCGCGGGTGTCGCTTATCAGCTGATGATCCATTACCGGGTCAGGGGCCTGGAAATCGACAATTACCGCACCGACCTGCCCATTAAAAAAGGCCTTTCGTCCAGCGCCGCCGTGTGCGTGCTCGTGGCCCGAGCTTTCAACCGGGTGTACGACCTGAAAATGACAATACGGGGCGAAATGGAACTCGCTTATAACGGCGAAATCAGCACCCTTTCACGCTGCGGCAGGCTCGACCAGGGGTGCGCTTACGGAAACCGGCCCATAGAAATGATCTTTGACGGCGACCACCTTGACGTGCGAGAGCTTTCAACGCCGTCCGAACTGCATTACATCATCGTGGACCTCAAGGCGGGTAAAGACACCCGCGAAATCCTCTCGGGGCTCAATTGCTGCTATCCCTTCGCCCGCGATCCTAATCAGCGCAACGTCCAGAACTACCTTGGCCCCATCAACCGCCGGATCGTGACCCAGGCCGCTAAGGCGCTCCAGAAAGGCGACGCGGAATGTTTGGGCTCGCTCATGAACGAGGCGCAGGACCTGTTTGACAAGAACCTGCAGCCTGCCTGCCCTTCGCAACTGACTTCTCCCGTGCTCCATAAACTTCTCCGCCACGCCCCGCTGCAAGAGTATCTCTACGGCGGCAAGGGCGTCGGATCGCAAGGCGACGGCACGGCCCAATTGCTTGCAAAAAACGCCGAATGCCGGGAAAAAGCAATAGAGATCATCGAGCGTGACCTCGGCATGTCGTGCCTTGAACTTGTTCTTAGTCCGGCTAGGCGCGTGCGTAAAGCAGTCATCCCGGCGGCCGGATTCGGCACGCGGCTATTCCCCGCCACCAAAGCGGTGAAGAAAGAGCTTTTTCCGGTCATCGACTCCGGCGGCCGGGCCAAACCGGCCATCCTCGCCATCGTCGAGGAAGCGGTTTCCGCGGGGATCGAGGAAGTTTGCATCCTCGTCCAAAGCCAGGACAGGGAACTGTTCGAGGAAATTTTCTGCACGCCCCCGAAAGTCGAGAATTTCAACAAGCTGCCTAAAGATGCCCAGAAATATTCCGAATACCTCATGGACATCGGCCATCGCATCACGTTTTTGCCCCAGGACGTCCAGGACGGGTTCGGCCACGCGGTGTACTGCGCCAAAGACTGGGTCGGCGACGAGCCTTTTCTGCTCCTGCTTGGCGACCATCTGTACGCTTCCGACACTGACGTCCCGTGCAGCAGGCAGTTGCTTGACGCATACGAGATTGCGGGCCAGAGCGTCGTGGGGCTTAAGGAAACGCCTGGCGGCGAGGTGCACAATTTCGGGTGCGCCACCGGCATCTGGGCCGGTGGCGAAGGGATGCTTTCGGTAACCGAATTCGCCGAAAAACCCGACCTTGAATACGCCCGCGAGCACCTTCGCGTCGAAGACCTTTCCGAAGACGGGTTCCTGACCGTGTTCGGCCAGTACGTGTTGTCGCCGAAAATCTTCGGGTATCTCGACGAAAACATCAGGTGCAACATACGGGAACGGGGCGAGTACCAGCTCACCTCGTGTCTCGACCGCCTGCGCAAGGAAGAGGGTATGAACGGCTATCTTGTCAAGGGGCGCAGATTCGACATCGGAAACCCCGACGCGTACCTGCAATCGCTCGTCGAGTTCCGGAAGGCCGGGACGAAAAGCGGCGCTATTTCGGGTGCATGATGGCCAGCGGGACGATCATCTCGTCCATTGAAATGCCTCCGTGCAGGAAGCTGTTGTGGTACTGGCGCTGATAGTTTTCGAATTTGTCGGGATAGACAAAATAATAGTTTTCCTTCGCGATAATACAGCAGCTGTTCAGCGAAAACGCCGGAAGTTTGAAAATCGTAGGGTCCGAAAGGAACAGCGCGTGCCGCTCATCGCTGTTGATGTTTTCACCGAATTTGAACCGCAGGTTCTTCGACAAATCGCGGTTGCCATAGACTTCCGTGCCGCGCGTACAGAGGATGCTGCCATGGTCCGAGGTGAGCACCACGGTGCAGTCCTGCCGCGAAAATTCCTTGAGGATCTGGTAAATGTTCGAGTATTGGAACCACGACTGCGTGAGCGAGCGGAAGGCGCTGTCATCGGGGGCTATTTCCTGCAGGATCGACGACGTGGAACGGCTGTGGGTAAGCATGTCGACGAAATTGACGACAATGGACAAAAGCTGGTCGCGCTCATAGGTGCCGATTTTCTTTAAAAGCTCCTTCGAATCCGATACGTCAAGAATTTTCGTGTACCGCGGATCGTCGGCGTATTTGAGCCCAAGGCTCCTTAATTTCCTGGCAAGGAGCTGGCGCTCGAACCGGTTGAGGCTGCTTTCGTCATCGGCGGGCGTTCTCCACAGATCGGGATATTCCTGCATTATCTCCAGTGGATATTTACCGGCAAAAAGCGCGTTGCGGGCGAAGGGCGTCGCGCTGGGAAGGATCGAATAAAAATAGTGCCGCTCAATATCGAAATGCTTGCGAAGCAGGGCCTCGATGCCGATATACTGGTCAAGTCGCATGCAATCAAGAACAACGAAATAGACTTTTTTTCCTTTTTCAAGCAGCGGATAGAGATAATGTTCAACGACTTTCGGCGACAGGACAGGCGGATTGCCTTCGCCCTTAAGCCACTGTGAATAGTGTTCCGTGACAAAACCGCAGAATGTAGCGTTGCAGTCCGATTTTTGCCCCGCATGCGCCTGCCGCAGCCCTTCGTCTTCCACCTTTTCCAGTTCAAAATCCCATTTAACAAGCCCCTCATAGAGGCGTATCCAGTCTTTGGCCGTCAGCGGGGCCGACAGCATCAGCCGATTGTCGGAATAGCTGCGGACGAATTTCTGGGATATCTGCGATGAAATGATCTGTTTTGAGTCGAGGAGCTTTTTGCAAATGGACAAGATCTGGCTGGGATTGACCGGTTTAGTGAGATAGGCGTCGATTTTTCTGCCCAGCGCATCGTCCATGACGTGCTCCTCTTCGCTTTTCGTGACCATCACCACCGGAAGCTCGGGAGCGAACTCTTTTATTTCTTCAAGCGTGGTGAGCCCGTCTTTGCCCGGCATCTGCTCGTCGAGTAAAACAATGTCGAACTCTTTTGGATTCTCGTGAATGAGGTGGATGGCGTCATCGCCGCTGAATACGGGCGTAACGCTGTATCCGCGGGTCTCCAGAAACATGATATGCGACCGAAGAAACTCGATTTCATCATCGGCCCACAAAACTTTTTTTCTTGTTCCTCCCATATTCTCCTTCTCCTCAACGCTTAAGAAGCAATGACGTTTTTCGCCATAGCGCCTAGGCCCGGCGCAAGGTCTTTTGACGATCCTTCAGCCGGCAGATCGATGCAGAAGACCGTCCCTTTTTCCTTCTGGGACCAATTGACATAGATACGGCCCTGGTGATAGTCCTCGATAATTCTTTTAGCGAGCGTAAGCCCCAGGCCCCAGCCTCTTTTCTTTGTTGTAAATCCCGGCGCGAAGATTTTTTTCTGGTCTTCCCATGATATCCCCTTGCCGTTGTCGCTGTGGTAAACACGCACGATTTTATCAACCGCGACGTATTCGGTGCGTAATTCAATGACACCATCGTTTTTAATGATCGCATCAACCGAATTTTTCAGCAGATTTTCAAACACCCACCCGAGCAGCTCCTTATTAACAAGCACGCGGGGAAGCGCGTTGAAATGCGATTTGATTTCGATCCGCTTGCCCAAAAGCGGCAACCGCATCTTAAAATATCCCATGGCGTCTTCGAGCACGGCGTTGACGTCGCCCGGCGTCAATGCGGGAACCGAGCCTATTTGGCTGAAGCGGCTGGCCACCTTTCGCAACCGCGACAGGTCATTATTCATATTGTCGCACACCTTGTGCACTTGGTTTACATATTCCTCAGGTTCCACGGGTGCATCGGCGTCGCCCAGCGACTTTATATATTCAACCCAGCCCATGAGCGACGATATCGGCGTTCCCAGCTGGTGCGCGGTCTCCTTTGCCAGTCCCACCCATAAATTGCTGCGTTCGGTTACTCGTATGCTGCGGAAACCCAGATACACAAGGAATAAAAAAAGAGCAACGAGCGCGAACTCATAAAAGGGTATTCTTGAAAGTTTTAAAATAAGATCGCTGTTGCCGAACACTAGATAGCCGAATTTAGTGGAAGTTTCTTTTAAATACAGTGTTTTAGGCTCATAGATCCGTGCGAATTTTGCCACCATTTTCTTCATAAAAAGCTTTACCGTCCTGGTGGTGTCCTGAGGGGAAATGTCTTTTCGGGCGAAAAGAAAACCCTTCCGGATATTTTTCCACATGAGCGGCGTCCATGCCGTATCGGTAATGATGATGGGAATATTTGTTTTCTGGATGATCTCATCAAACACGATGTTCATCTGCTCATTGCTCATTGATTCGGAAATAGCGGCGCGAATAAGCTCGGTATATGTTTGCGTCACATTGACCGCGTCTTCCTGGAGCCGTCTGACAACGTCCCGGGTGTACAGCGAATACCAAATAAGACCTAATGCAATGCATCCGAGCACCAGGAAATGTCTCCCAATAAAGGGCTCTATGGTCATGATGAATTGATAAAGCCACGGGCCTGCCGTGCGTTTGGTATGAAGTGGATTCATGGCAAATGCGCTAGCTTCTCGGGGTGATTTCTTCCATGCCGTGCATATAAGGCCTCAACACTTCGGGCACGATCACGCTTCCCGCAGGTGTTTGATATGTTTCGATAATGGCAACAAGTATCCTCGCGGTCGCAAGCCCGCTTCCGTTCAACGTATGAACAAACCTTGGTTTTTCATTCGGTCTGGGCCTGTAGCGGATGTTCATGCGGCGGGCCTGAAAATCTTCAAAATTACTGCATGAAGACACCTCAAGAAATTTTTTCTCGGCCGGAGCCCATGCTTCTAAATCATAACACTTTGCCGCGGCAAAGGAAAGGTCCGCGTCACACAGTTGGAGGACACGGTAATGGAGCCGTAAGGCCGAAAGTATTCCTTCGGCGTCACCACGAAGGCTTTCAAGTTCATCATATGAAGTTTCCGGCACGACAAACTTGACAAGCTCGACCTTGTTGAACTGATGGACGCGTAAAAAACCTTTAGTGTCTTTACCATAGGAACCCGCCTCCCTGCGGAAACACGCGCTGTATGCGCAGTATTTGACGGGGAGCCGCCCCGCGTCGAAGATCTCGTCACGGTGCAGGTTGGTCACCGGCACTTCCGCGGTCGGTATGCAGTAGAGCTTGTCTTCGTTGATATAATACATCTGGTCTTGCGATTTGGGGAGCTGCCCCGTACCAAACAAACTTTCAGCGTTCACAAGAAACGGCGGGAAAATTTCGCAGTACCCGTTTTTCCGCACGTGCGTATCGAGCATGAAATTTATAAGCGCCCGTTCAAGCAGGGCGCCATGGCCTTTATATACAGGAAAGCCCGCGCCCGATATTTTTGCCCCACGGCCGAAATCGATTATGTCAAGCGCAGCCCCTAACTGCAAATGATCTTTGGGTTCAAAATCAAATCGCACCGGATCGCCATGGGTGGCAACGACGACATTATCGCCCGCGCTGTCGCCATGGGGCACGCTCGTATGCGGCACATTGGGGACCCATATCATGATCGACCGCACCTGTTCCTCCGCGGCGGTCTGTTGTGCGTCAAGTTCCTTGATTTTATCGGAAACGCCCTTCATTTCCTCCATCAGGGCCGCGGCCTCTTCATTTTTCCCCGCCTTTTTAAGCGCGGCGATCTCCGGCGATTTTTTATTACGCAAGCCCTTGAGCTCCTCGACGCGCTTGATGGTCTCCCGCCGTCCGGCGTCAAGTTTGATGAGCGCGTCGATGTCAACGGGGTTTTTCTTGTTGATCACCGCCTGTTTGATCGCTTCAGGATTTTCACGAATTCGTTGAAGGTCAAGCATACTATTAAGCACTCCTTCCGAGGGTTTAATCGTTAAAATATACATGATGTAAAACATTTTTATCAGGTGATGTTTGCATTGGATTATTTTACTTTTTTGTAAAAAAAATCCAAACCGGGTCTCAAAATTCATGCCGGAACAATCAATTGTTTTAGAACAGTGCGAAATCATTAGCCCGCTGGGGAACCTCAGTGAAACCGTGGCGGATCTGATCGACGGGACCAGCGCCATTGTACCGGGGCCCTGTTTTAACGTGCCCGTGTCCTGTGCGCCATTTCAGGACGAGCGCTGCCGGCGGCTGAACTTCGCCGCCTCCCTGCTACGGCAGGCCATTGACCTCAAGGAACTTGACGCCTTAAATACGGTATTTATTTTCTGCTGCGCTAAAGGCGATATCGGCGCGCTGGAAGACCTCGGCACCGACAAAAACCAAACTTTTTTGCCTCCGCTGCCCGGCGCCCAGGCGCGGCATGTACAGAATATGCTTTTACCCGGTTGCCCTCGCACCATCACCGTTTCCAATGCCTGCGCCTCCGGGGCCATTGGGGTTGAGACCGCAAAGGACCTGCTCGAAAGCGGAGCCTTTACGCATGCCGTTGTGTTCGGGTTCGACAGTATTTCCCGTTTTGTCGTGACCGGGTTTTCTTCGCTTGGCGCCCTTTCCCCCAAAGGCGCGCGGCCTTTTGACGAATTGCGCGACGGGCTTACCATCGGCGAAGGGGCGTGCGTGGCAATATTGACAAAGCGTACTCCCTACACGGGCGATGTCTGCATCGATGGGGGGGGCAGTTCCAACGACGCCAACCACCGCACCGGCCCTTCGCGCACGGGAGACGGCCTGCTTCGGGCGGCGCGTGCCGCTTTGATCGACGCGACCATCGCCCCGTCTGAAGTCGGCGCAGTAAAATGCCACGGCACGGCCACCGCCTATAACGACGCCATGGAAGCAAAAGCGCTCGCGCAACTCTTTGACAATAACGTCCCCGTCTGCTGTTCGGTAAAGGGCGCCATCGGTCACACCAGCGGAGCGGGTTCACTGCTCGAAATAATCCTTGCCGCCGAATTCCTTAAAAGGCATGTGCTCCCTCCGACGGCCGGTTTCTCATCGCTTGGCGTAGAAGAAAACGTTCCTGTTTCGTCCGAACCGCAGGCCTTCGGCCAAAACACGCTGCTTTGCCTTTCCGCCGGTTTTGGCGGGATCAATGCGGCCGTGGTCCTGCGGGAGCAAGCGCCATGAAAACACCGCTTTTTCTCGATGCTTTTGCCGCGCTGCTTCCGTCGGGCACGTACTCCATGCGCGGTCACGTTCCCTGGCGTGATGGCCAGACAGGGCCGCAGGACGTGCTGCGGGAACAAGTACTTGACAAACCATGTCCCGGATTCGGAAAACTGCATATTGCCGACAGGCTATCATTTGCCTCGGCGGCGCTTTTATTTTCCCACTACAAGATCTGCGCAGGAGACGAAACCGGGATCACTCTGGGCATTCCAGCCGGTTCTTTTTCAACCGACCTGCGGTATTTGGAAACCGTTGAAAACGGTTTTCCCAGTCCCGCCATTTTTTCAGCCACTTTGCCCTCTTCGGCCATTGCGGACATTGCAATTTTTTTCGGGCTCAAAGGCCCTAACCGCGTTTTTGCCGGAACCGGCACATCGGGACTATGCGCATTCGACATGGGGATGATGATGCTGCAAAACCATAAAGCCTCCGCCATGCTCGTGGTTTCGGTCCAGGCGCTTGAACCGGCGCACATGCACTCTCCCCTTCTTCCCGCATACGCCGCGGTCGAAAACAGCGTTTATGCGTTCCTGCTTACCCGGGAAAAAAGAGACAACGGCCTGAATTTTCGCGTTGATGCAAGTTTCGGGAAGAGCGAAAAAACGCTTCCGGAACAGCCGGGAGAATCGTATTTTGACAAACTGGTACACCTGCTTATGGAAAAACAAAACGGCAGCATTTCTTTTGTAACAGGGGATTATCGCGGCCATATTTCAATTGAAAAGGAACTGTAATGGAACCACTCATCGACCGGCTTAAAGGCCAGATTATTAAAGCATTAAAACTCTCCGACATTTCCCCTGAAGACATCGATATTGACGCCCCGCTCATAGGCGGACCGCTCGGCATAGATTCCATCGACACGCTTGAACTTTTAGTGCTTCTTGAAAAAGAATACGGCGTTACCGTACCCGATGTCAACACAGGCCGGAAAGTCTTCGCTTCGGTCCGGTCGCTCGCGGCCTATATCGAAAAAAACGGCCCTCAAAAATAGGAACTTCGCTGGTTACCATGGCTCCCGCACCCGTCATCGGAATAGGCGCGATCTCTTCCCTGGGAAGCAATGCATCGCAGGGGTTTAGCGCTGTTATTCGGGCGCAGGACGGCATATCTCCGCTTAGTCTTTTTGACAGCGGGCTTAAAACTCCGCCGCTTTGCGCGCAAGTCAACACAATCCCCGGTTCAGAAAACGCCCCGAACAAGACCGCCGCCCTTGCTCTGTGCGCGGCGCGTGAATCGCTTGCATGCATCGAGAACCGAGGAAACCTATCGCTGGGCATCGTCGTTGCAACGACCGTGGCCGGCATGGCCCGCTCCGAACGGTTTTACGAGCGGCTCCGGCAGTATCCCGCCCATATCGAAGACGCGAACCGTGAATTGGCGTTTCACGAACCGACCGCGCTGTCGGGTTTTTTATGCGGCGCTTTGAACGCAAAGGGTTTCTATACCTTGTCAACGGCCTGCTCCACTGGCCTCCATGCCGTGGGCATGGCCAAACGCCTTGTCGAGACCGGGACCTACGACCTGTGCGTTGCGATCGGCGCCGATGCCCTGTCGCTGCTTACTATCAGAGGGTTTTCCTCGCTCATGCTCATTGACCCCGCGGGCTGCAAGCCCTTCGACGCTCTGCGCGCGGGAATAAGCCTCGGCGAGGGAGCGGGCGCGCTGTGTCTTGCTTCACAAAAAGCATTGCGCTTTTCCGGGGCCAGGCCTTTGGCCTTTGTCTCGGGCTGGGGCGCCTCGGCCGACTGCTATCACATGACCGCGCCGCACCCCGACGGGGCGGGCGCGGCGCTCGCGGTCCAGGCCGCGCTGAATGAGGCCGGTTGTCGACCCGCTGACATTGATCTTATCGCCACGCACGGGACCGCAACGCCCGATAACGACATCGCCGAAATCAATGCCATGCGCACGGTATTTGGGAAGATTCCTTTGTTCTGTTCGATGAAAAGAAGCCTCGGCCATACGCTTGCGGCATCGGGCGTTCTGGAAGCGGTATTTTCCGTGTGCGCTTTGCAACAGGCAAAAGTCCCGCCTACAGCGGGATTTTCACAACCGGACGATAAAATCAACGCCTCCCCTGCCCGATTTCAACAAAAGGAACTCCGGCATGTTTTAAAGAATTCATTCGGGTTCGGCGGCAATAATGCGGCGGTTGTTCTTTCACATGCGGACTGTGGATTGTAACATGGAATATCTTTCCATTCTCAGCACTTCGGCCGTGCTGCCTTCGCAAGAACCTTCGTGGAGCGATGAGGTCCCCGCCTCTTTGAAACGCCGCGACCCGCGTATCTGGCAAATGGCCTATGTTGCCGCGGCGCGCGCGATGAAACACTGCCCGGAAAAACCCAAGGCGATCATTATCGCCACCGCCCTGGGCGCCCTGGACGAAACAAAAAACTTCCTTGACGGAGTTTTCACCGACGGTCTTGGATCGCCGAGGAATTTTATCGCCTCGGTGCACAACAGCATGGCCGGCAAACTCGCCCAGGAATTCAAGGTGGCCGGACCTAACTTGACTCTATGCGACGGCAACAATTCCCTGGCCTCGGCAATCGGCTCCTGCGCGCTTTTGAAAAATGAGGATTTTCCCGCGCTCGTCGTTGCCGTCGACGAAAATATCGAACTGCTCGACCGGCTCATTCCCCATCTGTCTGCCGGATGCAAACAGATGCTTGACAACAACAAACAGGAAGGCGCGGTGGCTTTCATGCTTCATAATAAAGGAGGAGACCCGTGCCCGCGCATTCGTTCGATTGGCCCCCTTTTCATCGGCGATAAAGGGCCTGATCCGGCGTGCTCAACGCTCCTACAGTTGCAGGGCACTGATAGCCAAACCTCAGTTTCGTTTCCATCCAAAACCGCGGGAGGCTTTTTGGCCGTACCGATTGCCGTCCACGACGTTTTTCGCGGGAGTATTGCCGGACGCTACGCGCTCTGCTCGTTTTCTCCTTCGTCAAAAGCCATTGCGATGGTTGATTTATGTCAATGACCCCTTTTAAGGCCTGGGTCAGCTTAAGCGTATTTTCGTGCGCGGCGTTCTTTTTATTTCCGGAATTCCGCCCGGCAATCTCCCTTTTGGTTATAGCGCTGCTCGCGGTTTTTATCCGGGGCATTGTAAACATCCGAAGCAATTTTTTCTGCAAAGCCTATTGTAACAAGCCTCGGGAGTCTGAAAAACTTAGCCTCACCTTTGACGATGGTCCCGACCCGGGCCTTACCAATGACGTGCTTGACATGCTTGCCCGCAACAATTTTACGGCGACTTTTTTTGTCGTTGGACGCAAGGCCGCCAACCATCCCGAAATCGTCAAAAAGGCCTTTGCTCTCGGCCATACCATTGCCTGCCATGATTTGACACACGGCAATGCATCGAATTTTAGAATGTCAAGGGCCCTGCTGCGCGACATCTCGGAATCCCGGCGCATCATCGAGGCAATCATCCATAAAAAACCCCTGCTTTACCGTCCGCCCGTCGGCCTCATGAGCCCGCATGTTCCGGGAGTTTTAAGGCAATTGAACATGCACTGCATCGGCTGGAATAAAAGTGTAAAAGATGCCGGGAACAGGAGACAAAAGAGATTCGCGATGATTCCCAATCTAGCGCAGCCTGGCAGTATTATTCTTTTGCATGATTGCCTGACAAAAGCAGAATTTAAAATGAAATTTCTACAGCAATTGGAAAATTTATTTCAAGCAATAAAGGAAAAAGGCCTGAGGGCCGTCGGGGTTGGAGAGTTACTGAATATAAAGGCTTATGAAGAAAAGGAATAATACAGCCAAACTACGCAACCTTTCGTGCGCTCTTTTAGCAAACTCTTATTATGTTGCAAACTGCTCATGAGTTGGCTTACTCTTGGGGCACCAAATACAGTTTTTGCATATCGAAACCCAGCGATTTCGCTTTATCCAAAAGCCCGTTGAGTATCGATGCATCGAGGCGAGGAGTACGGCTTAAAATCCACAGGTATTTGAACCCTTCGCTCACGACCATCGCGTACTGATAATCTTTTTGGTCGAGGGCGACAATAATGTAATCCGCGTAGAACGGCCAGAAAAATGAAACTTTCAAATGACCCACGTCCGTATTGCCCGCGAATTTAGCCTTGCCATGGGCTTTTTTCAATTTTCCTTGCACGATATTTTTATGGCCCTGGTTAAGCACGCTTACCGTGCCGTTTTTTTGCAGGCCATATGTCGCCGTAACCGCGACAAGGTCCCGTTCGAACGACACCGGCATGCGCACAATCTCGTACCAGGTGCCGAGATATTTACTTAATTCGAATCCGTTGACGGGAGTGAATTTCGGGTCGGCGGACAGGGGTTGGATGGAAAATGTCATGGAAATAATAGCTACCAATAATGAATTCTTCATGGCCCAATTTATTTACCCTGTTTATTTTTCTGCCCCGGCTTGGCGGCAAAATTATTTTGAGCTTTTTTCAGGTCTTTTCCCGTCATATAAACCGTCAAAAGAGCGAGCAGCATGAAAATGGTGCAATAAAAAATGTTCGCGTTTGCTTTTTTGTAAAACCATGCAAGCCCGGGGAGGCTTGGGTAATAATACACAGGGGCATAATCCTGGCTGAAGCCCTCTCGCCGCATGGTTTTTCGCGTATACTCTTTTCCATTGACCGTATAGCTTACCACCAGAAATTCCCGTTCGGTCTGCTGTTTCCTGCTTGCAAAAGTCCTTTTGGTATAGGTTTCGATCACCTTACCCGAAGTACGGTCTATCCGCTGGTTAAGCTTGATGACATATCCGAACAGTAGAATACTTATGATGAACAATGCGATACTGCCGAAAAATATTTTTTTTGAAGGCGGTTTTTTGTTTGCTGGCAATTGGTTTGCCATTTTGGTTTTCCCCTTTTAATAAATATCGGATTTTATTAATCAAGAAATATAC
>JBAVGL010000577.1:0-3735 GCA_049684795.1 Chitinivibrionales bacterium
GTTGCAAAGTGCCCACATTAGGAAATAAGACCGTGTATTCAACCATTTTCCCCGTAACCATTGCTCCCTTGAGCCACAGTACGCCCGCAATTAAAATAATGGCCGCAATCAGGATCGTCCCTCCAACGATAAGTTCCATTTTGTTCTTTTTCACGCGGTGTTCCTTTCTTTTCTTTCAGCCGACCCTTGTGCCCGGGGAGCGGTTCTTCGTTTTCAAAGATGAAATTAATTTTTTGTCGAATTCGCGTGCCGAATTTGTTCCATTTTTCCTGGCAATGATATTAAGCGCGATCAACTCCGAGATAGCGGAGATGTTTTTTCCCGGCAAAATGGGCATTACCACACGAGGTATCGATACGCCCAGTATTTCAACATTGCTTTCGTCAATACCGGTCCGTTCATAATTTTCTTCGGAATTCCATGGCACCAGTTCCACCTGCACGTCAATACTCTTCCGTGACCGTATTGATCTGATCCCGCACAGATGCCGGATATTAAGGATCCCGACGCCGCGAATTTCCATATGGTGTCCTAAAAGCTCATTACTCGTCCCGATCAGTTGATCATTTCCACGGGTTATGTGCACGATGTCGTCCGAAACAAGCATATGTCCTCTGGATATAAGGTCCAGCGCGCACTCGCTTTTTCCTATTCCGCTCATGCCGATATAAAGGATTCCAACGCCATAGACCTCCATGAGTGTCCCGTGCATGGAAGTCCTGGGAGAAAAAATATTTTCCAAGTATTTCCCCGCGGCGGCAGAAATTTTTTCCGCTGAAAACCGTGTTGAAAACAAGGCTATTTCTTTGACGACCGCTTGACTTACAGCAATTCCGTCCGGACTGACGCCGTCACTAAAAATAACCGCCGGTACCCCTTGAACTAAAACGCGGCGCCACGCTTTGCGGCGGGCTGACAAAGAGAGGCCCGCTGCATACTCCGCTTCAATCGCGCCGATAATCTGCACGCTTTGAAAGGGATAGTGCGCCGTGAACCCCGCTAGGGCCAGGCCGGGCCTGTGCACAAAAGGAGAAACAATATAACCTCGATGGGCCGGACTTCCGGCAGGCCGCGACAAACCATGCTCCCTATGAAGGTCTTTATAAAACCTTTCAACGGCAAGAACGTCAGGTTCTTCCGGTCTCTTGCGGCGGTCAATATCGCCCACAATTCCTCTATTCAATTATTTTTTTTAGGTTTCTTATGGTCCTTTATTTTTTCGTTGATTTTTTTCATTTGTCGCTCAATTTTCATGATTACCGCGTCCATTGCCTTGCCTAATTTTCCATCTTTTGCGGTTGCCGCGACCGTGTGCCCGGCCATATTCATGATTACTTCCATTATCTGTTTTCCCCGCTCACTGTCGATGATCACATGACACGATGTGACCCGGTCATAATATTTTTCCAATTTACTGAACTCCGCATTTATCATGTCCTGTAAACTTTGAGAAGCTTTTTCATGACGCGAAGTGATCTGAATATCCATTCAAAAACCTCCTTGAAGTTAAAAAAAAGTTTCCGGTTTTTTATGTATCATTTCATCGGCCCTGTACGAACTTCTGACGAAAGGTCCCGCAAACACTTTAGAAAACCCCAGATTATAGCCTATGCTTTCATAGCGCTTAAATTCTTCCGGAGTGATGAAAGCGTGAACGGGGACCTGGCTTTCCGACGGCCGTAAATACTGTCCGATGGTCACCAGAGAACATCCTGCCTGTCGTAAATCGTGCAAGGCTCCAACGACTTCTTCACGTGTCTCACCCAGCCCGACCATAAGCCCCGATTTTGTTGTTAATTGTACAACTGAGCGCGAGGCTTTCGCAAGTATATCAAGCGAACGCGTATAGAGCGCCTGCGGCCTGACAACCGGATAAAGCCTTGGTACGGTTTCAATATTGTGGTTGAAAACATCCGGCCCGCTTTCTAAAATGATTTCAAGCGCCAGGCCATTACCGTTGAAATCCGGCACCAGAATTTCCACGGAAATTCCGGGTATATTTCTTTTGAGCATTGTCACCGTCCGGGCAAAATGCGTCGCGCCGCCATCGGGCAGATCATCGCGTGTCACGGAAGTGATCACGACATGACGCAGCTTCATGTTTTTTACTGCTTTACAAATACCTTCGGGTTCGTCGCAGTCCACCGGCCCCGGCGCACCGTGGTCGACGCCGCAAAAAGCGCAATTGCGTGAACAGACGGTTCCCAAAATTAAAAATGTCGCCGCTTTCCGGCCAAAACATTCTCCTCGATTGGGACATTTTGCTTCCACGCATACCGTGTGCAGGCCATGACGGGCGCATTGGGTTTCAACGTCGCTTTTTCCGCCGCCGCAGGCTATCGGCCGCTTAAGCCATATCGGCATCGGCCTCCGCCTTTGCACATTGTCCCGGGCAATTATTTTCTTAATCATATTTCTGCCTTAAACGAGCGGGCAAAATTTTCATTTGCTCCCTGTATTTCGCGACGGTCCGACGGGCGACTTTAAGATCTTCGCGAGAAAGGATATCGGATAATTTCTGGTCCGAAAGCGGTTTTTTGGAGTTTTCATTCTCAACGAGCTCCCCGATACGGTTCTTGATTTTCTCCGAGGATATATCGCCGCCCAGCGAGTCCTGTCCCATGGCTTCCGGAAAAAAGTATTTCAATTCAAAAATCCCCATCGGTGTTTGAACATATTTATTGCTCGTCACGCGACTTACCGTCGAGATGTGCATGCCAACCATATCCGCGATGTCCTGTAATTTAAGCGGGCCGAGAAGGGGGGGGCCTTTATCAAAAAATTCCTTCTGGCGGTCGATGATCGCATACATGACTTTGAGCATTGTGGTGCGGCGCTGCTCTATGGAACGGATCAGCCATGCCGCGCTGTTGAGCTTTTCACGAACGTAGTTCTTTACTTCCATACGCACGGTGCTGCCCCGCCGCAGCATTTGCGCATAAGATTTATTGATATGCAGCATGGGAACCGACCGATCGTTAAGCATGACCACAAAATCATCATCGACTTTTTCCACGATGAGGTCTGGAACAATGGTCGTGGGCTTGTCGCCGCCAACAAGGGTGCCGGGCTTTGGATGGAGGGTCTTGATGAAATCAACCGCATGCTGTATTTCGCTTATGTCAACACCACAGTGCTTTGCTATATCGGGTATTTTCCATTTTTCAAAAAGGTCCCATGCCTCGGTGACTATCCGCATGGGAAGAGAGTCTTCCATATGTTTAGCCTTGATCTGCAGCGTGAGGCATTCCCTGAGGTCGCGCGCGCCTATTCCCGGAGGGTCCATGTTCCATAAAATCTGGAGCGCTTCTTCAACTTCCCCTACGCTTGTGCCGGTGGCTTCGGCGATCTCGGGAGCGGATATCCGCAAATAACCGCCGGCATCAAGGCAGCCGATGAGAAACCTGACCATGAGCTGCTGCTGCTCCGTCAGTTTCTTTTCAGCAAGCTGCCGTTCGAGGTGTTCCTCCAGCGTGGTCTCCTGGACCGGCGTGGGCTCAAAATATTCCTTATTAGGGTCCGCTTCCCCGCTGGTGGATTCTCCAAGGCCGAAACCTTCTTCAAGGTATTCTTCCCAGTCAACCTGGTCTTCGCCCACTTCCACTTCGCTGTCTTCGTCCCGTTCTTCTTTTTCCTCAATTTTTCCTTCCGCCTCTTCCCCTTCGGACTCAAGTTCCTCGTTTGTTTCCAATACCGGATTCATTTCCATTTCGGTTTTAAGGAGCTGTTCAAGCT
>JBAVGL010000578.1:0-3066 GCA_049684795.1 Chitinivibrionales bacterium
GTCGAAATCGAAAACGACGGCAGCGAAGAAAAGGTCGAAATGCTGCCGCTCGATAAGCCGTGGAAAGAGGCCGCACTGGGTGAAATCGTCCAGAAAATTTCCGCCGCCGGGATCGCGGGCATGGGAGGCTGCGGTTTTCCCGCGCACGCCAAGCTCTCCCCGCCGTCAAATAAACCTATCGATACGCTTATTGTGAATGGAGTGGAATGCGAACCCTACCTGACCGCTGACCATCGCCTGCTGATCGAAAAAACCGAAGAAATTCTAACCGGTTCTCTTATCATCAGGAAAGTGCTTGGCGCCAAAATAACGTTTCTGGCCGTCGACGCGGGCAATCTCGATGCAATCGCGCGGATCATGGAATTGCTTGATGGTCCTAAATTCAAAGATATCTCCCTTGCAAAGCTTAAAACAAAATATCCCCAGGGCGGGGAAAAACAGCTCATTTATGCGCTGAATAAGAAACAGGTGCCCTCGGGCGGTTTGCCGATGGACATCGGTTGCGTCGTCCACAATGTCGCAACGGTATTTGCGGTCCATGAAGCCGTCTGTGGCGGCATTCCGCTCTACCAGCGTGTAGTAACGGCAAGCGGGCCGGCTCTGCGTTCGCCGAAAAACATCATGGTCCCCATCGGCACGCCCGCGCGTTTTGTCCTCCGGCACTGCGGCATTGACATGGGAAACGTCAAAAAAGTCGTCATCGGCGGGCCCATGACCGGCCTGGCCCAATCGGAGCCCGACGTGCCGGTGATGAAGACAACCGCCGGGATCCTGGCGTTCGACCGGCTTGATGAGTCGGAGAATACCCGCGCCTGCATCGGGTGCGGCAAATGCGTGAAGAGCTGCCCGATGCGCCTCGTGCCGTCATTCCTGGCAAAATATGTAAACAGGAACAGGATCGAGGAGGCCCGTGAGTGGGGCGTGCTGGATTGCATCGAATGCGGGGCCTGTGCGTATATATGCCCGTCAAAGATCAATCTTGTTCATTTTATGAAGCTCGGCAAATATTGGGCCGCCCGACAACAGAAACACCAGGGGCATTTTCAGGTATGACCGACACCATAACCGAACCACCGGCGTCGTTGCTGCATTTGTCAATATCGCCGCATATCAGGCACCCCGGCACCGTGCCGGCGATCATGCTGTCGGTTATTATTTCCCTGGTCCCCGCGTTCATCGGGTCCATGTTTTTTTTCGGCGTCCGTTCCTGCATCTTGACATGCGCAAGCGTTGCGGCTGCCGTTGCCACCGAATGGTCGATAACCGCATTGCTCAGGAAACCTGCCACGGTCAATGATTACAGCGCTATTGTCACCGGGATGCTTTTAGCCTTCAATCTGCCTCCCAGCCTGCCGGTGTGGATGGCCATGCTGGGAAGCGTGTTCGCCATCGGCGTGGTGAAATTGGCGTTCGGCGGATTGGGCAACAACTTTATGAACCCCGCCCTGGCGGGCCGCGCATTTTTAATGGTCTCGTATCCGGCGGCCATGACGCACTGGAGCGCCCCCTTAAGCGGCACGCTCAGCGGCTTTTCAAGGGCCGTTGAGGGCGTGACCGCAGCCACGCCCCTCGCCTGCTTTAAAGCGGCGGCGGTTTCCGGAAACCTTCATGCTCTTGACTTTCAAGACGCCCTCCCCCGCCTTTTCTGGGGAAATACTGGCGGCTGCATCGGCGAAACTTCGGCGGCCCTGCTTATTCTGGGCGCTTGCTTTTTATGGTATAAACGGATCATCGGTTTCATCATACCTTCTCTTTTCGTGGGAACGGTGTTTTTTTTCTTCTGGTTGTCCAATGGGACAGGAAATTTTTTTTCACTAGGGGCCTTAAGCGCGCCGATGTACCAGATACTTTCCGGAGGACTCATGCTCGGCGCGCTTTTCATGGCCACCGACATGGCCACGTCCCCCATAACACCCTGGGGAAAAGTTATTTTTGGAGCGGGCTGCGGCATACTTACCGTCATTATCAGAAAATTCGGCGCATACCCTGAAGGCGTATGTTATGCCATTTTGCTTATGAACTGCGTCGTGCCGCTTCTGGACCGGTATACGCGGCCAAAACGTTTTGGCGAGGTAAAAATCAGTGAGTGAAATAATCAAACTGGCCGTCGCGCTTGCCGTTGTGTGCATATTTTCCGGCATCGTTATTGCGTTTTCGCACTCGTCATTCGAACAACAAATTGAAGCGCAAAAACTGCGTGAAGAAAAGGAAGCGGTATCGCAGGTGTTCCCGCCCGGCGCCCGTATAATCGACACCGCCGGAACGGCGCCCCTCCCGGCGCGGTACTGGGTTTGCCGGAAAGAAACAAAGACCATAGGGTATGCATTCGCATTGGAAAACCGGGGCCACTCCGGCATCATCAGATATATTGTCGGCATCGACACGCTCGGCAGAATCACGGGGATGAAAATCCTGTTGCAGTCGGAGACACCGGGATTGGGTGCGCGGATTGAGGAACCGGCCTCTGAAAAATCGCTCTGGAACGCCTTCGGTGGAGGCGTGCACAAGGACGGACTGCCGTGGTTTACGGAACAGTTCAATGGAATCAACGCCAGCAAACCTTTGTCCGTTTCCTCGGCCGTCGAATGGCCTTCCCTGCCCGATACGATCAAGAGGGAGTTTACGGGCAGCAATACGGTTTCGGCAATAACCGGCGCCACGGTCTCCACCCGGGCGATTGTTGCCGGTCTCGAAAAAACGGTTCCAGCCTGCTACGCGGCGATCCGGGGAGCGCAGCGATGATCGCGGAAGAACTCAAACGCGGAATTGTCAGCGAAAACCCGATTTTCGCCCTCGCTCTCGGGCTCTGTCCGGCCCTGGCGATCACCACGTCGGTCACCAACGCGATGGGAATGGGAGCGGCGGTCATATTCGTCCTGACCTGCTCGAACATCATCATTTCTTCCGTCAGAAAATGGATCCCCGACAAAGTCCGCATTCCCTGCTATATTACGATTATCGCGACATTCGTCACCGTCGTCGATTTATGGATGAAGGCCCATGCGCCTGTCCTTAATCGTCAATTAGGGATATTCGTGCCGCTCATCGTCGTCAACTGCGTCATCC
>JBAVGL010000579.1:0-3308 GCA_049684795.1 Chitinivibrionales bacterium
TTCTCGGGATCAGCTGGCTCATTATAAACAAAACTCATTTAATAATTCCATGGCAATCGTATCCGTTGGATTCGGTATTTTGGCTGGTGTCGTGGCTGTTTCTAATGTCCTGCATGAGAAGGCGTACAAAACTCCTGTCATTGAAATATCTCTAGCTGTCGGCTTAATAGCTGGAGGGCTGTCCAGGTTTATTAAACAATGGTAACCGTTTGGCCCGATTTTCCTCAAGGTGAAGCTTTGAAGACACTCATTTTCTTAACATTTTTTCTTTTGAAGTTGCTGTATGCTCAAGATTTTTCAGGATATGATGCGTATGATGATTCAGTTTCGGCTGCAAAAAAAATGATCCTACAAACTCAAAAAATCGATACTCTTCAAAAAGACACTGCATGTACAAGGCACGTGGATAGCGCAAAAATCGACTCCTTTGAGGTTGTGATTTCCAATTTTGATTCGATTTGGAATGCTTGTGAACGATTGCGCGGAAACGATTCGACAAGGGATAGGATAGCGGCGTTAAAATTTTATCTATGTAAATTTGTTATGACAAAGAAAGAAGTAGAAAAATGCGCCCAAATTTGCTTGGATCAAAAGCAAACGGAGTTTGACGGTACTCAATATCTAATCGACCATAAATGTGGAAGTGAACAGGTTATCGCAAATGCGCATCTTCGAAAAGTTCAAACGGAATTGAAAATGATTAGCGACTACATCTATGAACTTAATGATACCAAAATTCGTCTTCAATCGGATCAAGAAATAAATAACCGGAATTCTTCGATAAAGCCAGTCAAATTTCAATGATGCGATTTGAAATGCCGCCGCAGTTCGGGCACTTCAGAAGATCAACACTTCGACCAAGTAAAGACAGAAAGCCGAGCATGAGAATTCTTCTCCGGCTAAATGCGGGAAGTAACGAAAAAAACTGATCTCTTGTTAAAAATCTTGATTTTATTTCAATAAATGTATATATTACTGTATATACAAAGGAGGTTTGCATGATAACCGCAAAAGTATTCAAAAGCGGAAATAGCCAGGCGGTGAGATTGCCCAAGGAATACAGGCTTGATGCCAAAGAAGTATCGGTTAACCGAATTGGTAATGTCTTGATGTTGGTTCCATTAGGAGACCCTTGGCACGTTTTTTCGGAAGGTCTTAAGGAAATCGGCAACGACTTTCCTACGGCGATATCTAAATTGAAGAATTCCACGAGGATAGGGTTCAAGTGAAATACTTAATCGACACGAATATCCTCATTTTCCTTTGCAATTCCAAGTCGAAAATCTTAGAGAACAAATTCAAAACCCGCAATCCTGAAGAATTTTCAGTTTCTTCCATCACCGTTGGTGAATTAATATACGGGGTTAATAAAAGCCAACACAGAGACCGCAACCTTCAGGCAATCCTCAAGATTTTATCACCTTTTAAAATTATTGATTTTGATTCAAGTGATGGTTGGGAATATGGAGAAATACGGGCCGAGCTCGAAGCGAAAGGCAAAAGTATCGGCGGTAATGATATCATGATTTCTGCTCAAGCCAGGCGAAGAGGTTTAATCGTGATTACGAACAATACAAAAGAGTACAGACGGGTATTGGGTCTTCAAGTTGAAGATTGGACAAAGTAATCAAACGAACAGCGACAAAATATTAATTCCATGCGATTCGGCTTCGCGAGCTCTGTATTTTTTCGTAGATTGTTACTGATATTTAAGGTATATTTTCTCAGAGGTGAACTCATGCCAGTAACAAGGGGGAATATGCTTCCAGAAAAATCTCGTGACGCTTCTCTTATCGCTGCAGCAATTGCAGTGGCCTTTGTCGTCCTCTCCACGCTTTTTTCACTGAGTGGTTGCACCAGCCCGACAGCCTCGACTGCCACCGACAATTCGGAAATCGTTTTACTGAGCCCCAAAGGCGGGGAAACTTTTCATGTCGGTGACTCACTCAAGGTGACATGGAAAGTTCAAGGCTTGGGCTTGACCAATATTACTGCGGTAGATGTTGAACTTTCGCCTGACAATGGAAAGACTTGGGGAATCTATCTTAATAGCTTCAGCTCAATTTCCCCGAACAGCCCTCAATGGGAAAACTTTTTCTGGAAAATAACGAACACCTTTGACAAGGGGGGCACGATAATCAACTTGGCGAACGATTCCCAATGCTTACTAAGGGTGGAGCAATATAGTACTTCCGATCCAAATCAGATATCCGTCACGAAGACTCAATTCACAATACTCCAGTAAAAACGGTTTTCTTTTAGCGAACCGAGGCCGGACATTTTCCATCCACCTGAAAACCGTGTTGAATGGCGCCCGGTACCTGTATGACTTCCATGCCTTGAGCGGGAAGAAAAGCAAGACGGTTCGTGGCTTTTCTGTTGCATACCAAGGCGCCCTTCCCATGAGCAATTCCTGAGGCAATGCTTGGGGGTGGGAACCAGTTCTTGCTCTGAATCATGGCCACCACTCGCCGGGAAAATTCCGGTCTCCCCGGGTCCGTGGTAGTGTAATGGTGATCGTCAGCCATGGCTATCCCCACCGAATTGATGGTGGCCGAAAGCGGAAGCAACGAGGGAACGGATTTTATTCCCGCGGCGACGAGTTGCGGCCACGGCAGGGTCAGGCTGAAATCTCCGGTAGCTCCGTTTTCATATTCTCCTATGATGAAGGGTAAATTTGGTTCGCCAAGATCCGACCGAAAGTCCTTCACCATTTGACTAATGTCAATGCCGAATTCTCTGCACACGGTATCGCTCGTGCGGGTGGCTTCTACGGTACCCAGCATACAGATAATGCCGCCAAAAGTCACATTGGCTTGCACTTCTTTGGTGGCCGCAAGGATTTCATTATAAAGGTGAGCGCCCTTCCAGTAACGATTGCTGTCGGCCGGCGTTCCGGAACCATTACTGCCCAGATCAACTCCCTTGCAAGTGGCAGACAAGGAAGCATTGGACACGACTCCGAAATTGTACAGGGGGTAAGCAGTAGCCATGTCTTTGAGAAAAGACATTCCTGGGCCGCCTTCTCCCTTCGAGGAAAGACCATTCGCCATATTGCCAGGGATTTCTTTGGCGGCAACCCATTGCTTATTTGAAAACCATTGGTAATTCCAAATTCGGGGCGCAGTCACTCCGTCCGATCCGACAGTCGTATTCCCAGCCATATTTGAATGGCCGATCAGAATGTAAACGATGATATGGTCCTTGGGAACGTTTGTTCCGTTGAGCAATAAGGCTTTTGCAGATCCGACTGGAAATAAAACCGCCAAACAAAGGAAGAACTTCTTTATAGACATACATCCTCACTT
>JBAVGL010000580.1:0-4964 GCA_049684795.1 Chitinivibrionales bacterium
AAAAAAGGCAACAAGTGCTATGTAACCTGCCTACCGCCTGCTTACCGAAGCGATAGCGCAGGCAGGAAGCGATAGCGCAGGTGGGTAATCGGTTAAAAATGAAGGAGCGTGGAAAGTGGAAATATTAAATTTAAAAAAAGCGTGCGGCATGCTGGCGTTTCTTTCAAGCGTTATTGTCATGCCAACCTGCTGCTTCGGTCAGGACCAAAGTGATTCCGTGCAGCAGCTCATCGATGCCATCAAAAGCGGCCCCATGCTCTATCGCACGCCGGAGGCGGTGGACTATTTCTCCCGGATGCAGCCCGCTTCCAATGGGACGGACCTACAACAGCGTGAAGCCGCGATCAAGGGCCTCAGGGCGGCCATACGCCTTGGGGACATGGGAAACAACGCTAAAGCCGCGATACCCGCGCTGATCGACATGTTTCCGCAGCTTGAGGACGTGGTTGCCAAAAGGAGCGTCCACTATACAACCGGCAACGGGACCATGGAAGATTGGGTCCAGACATTTCTGGTCACTGAGAAAAACAAGTTCTCCTTTTCGTCGCCTTTTATGGAGTATGCGTCCATTTCCAAGTGTGAAAACTGGATGGAGGCCACGCCGGTGACCACGATGCTTTCAAAGCGCCTCGGCTCGGGCGGAAGGATCATCGACGCGGTCGCCGACATTTACATTATTTTGCGCGTCAATGCGGGAGCGTGCGCCTTGAGCCGGATAACGGGGCATGACGCGGGTAACACGCGGGAAGAGTGGAGGCGATGGTGGCAGCAGAACGGGGGGCTGTCCTATCAGGCAGCGTTCCCGGCACCCGCCGCGCCGTCTTCTTCTACGGGAAAATTCCGCGATATAGCCGTGGGCGGCAAATACAAGATTTACCTGCTGACCGGCGATTCGCTTTCCGGCACGGTGACTGCCATGGACGATACGTCGGTCATTTTTGACGCGGATGGACATCATCCCTACACCTTTCGAACGGTGCTTATTAAAAAATACGAGGTCGTTTCTGTACCAATGCAATCCTCGGAGCAGTCGGCCGCCAATGGTCCGGTCTCGTCCGGCGAACCGGCCGCGCTTTCTTACAACGATCTGTTCGCGGATTCCATGAGAGGCAAAATACTCGAAATCACCATCAGCAACGGATCTCTTTTTAAAGGCGCGCTCGTGACCGTGGGCCCTGATATTGTCCGGGTGAACGTTGAAGGAATGGAAATTCCTATTTCGCGAAAAATGATCACCAAAATAACTCTTTTTTCCAAGTAAATGTGTGTGGCCTCAAAACGTGGCCCCAATTGATACAAAAAAGTATCATTTCTTATTTTGTGTAACAAAATTGTTATTATGAGGTAGCGTAGGATTTCTAAACCTTACCTGTTTTTGGCATGACGGTTGCGGCAGTGTAGAAGGAAAGAAAAGGGCTTTATTTAAAGCGACCTCGGAATTCGCATGAAAACGGTAACAGCCATAATTCGACCGGGAAAATTTCCTGATGTTAAGGAGGCCCTGCTCGATATAGGTGTCGAAATGATGACTGTTATTAACGTAATGGGGTGCGGCAGACAGGAAGGGTATACGGAAAGCCACTCAAAGTCCTCCGGTGAGGTCAATCTGATACAAAAAATGAAGATCGAAATAATCGTGGCCGAGGAGCAGGTGAAACAGGTGGTTGACGCCATTATCAAACGGAGCAAAAGCGGCGCCATAGGCGACGGAAAGATATTTGTCACCGACGCGCCTCAGTACATGAGTATTTCTTCACGATGAGAGAAATCATATGAAAATGATTGCCGCGACCATTCGTCCCTCAAAATTCCCTGATGTTAAAGATGCCCTGCTCAAGGCGCATTTCAGCCGGATGACGGTTTTCAACGTGAGTGGCAGCGAGAAATGGGAAAAAAGCTCCGGGAATTACGGCGGCAACAGCGCCGAGGCCAATCTGGTTGGAAAGGTCCGCATCGAAGTGGCCTGCAACGACGATACGGCCCAGTCCATTATTGATGTCCTGCGCCATGCCGCCTCTACCGGAAACAGCGGCGACGGGGTCATCATCGTGTCGGATATTCAGCAGTGTTTCAGGATCCGGACCGGTGAAGAAGGCCCCGAGGCCCTATGAGAATGTTCAAGCAAACCATTCGTTGTTCCCTGAGCGAAGCGTTGCACTGAGCGGCGCCGAAGCGTCGAAGGGAACTGAGGGTGCTTGTTACACGTGCTCACTTCGGCTTCGCTCAGTGAGCAACCTGATCAGGCTCTCATCGGCTTGTCCCGTTTGTGATCCACGATACAGAAAAACCCGAAAGGCCGACGGCCGGTATTTTGCATCTGATGTTCTTCCATTGGGCCAACATAGGCGATGTCGTGCGGCCGCACGATGATTTTTCCGCGCTTTTTAATGCACAATCCTTTCCCGCGAACGCCGATAATGACGTGTTCGTGGACGTGCTTTTCAAGACTTGAATACCCTCCCGGCATTATTTCAAAATATCTCAGGTCGAATGATGTATTCCCTCCGGATTTTCCGATAAGTTCCTGGCGGGTGATGCCTTTAAAATCAAAGTCTTCGTCAGCCTTGTATGGTTCAACATGCCTCGAGCCCTCGGTCCAGCGGTATTTTCTACAGGCAAGCCTGTCGGTAGTCGCAGACGTGCCCGAAGCGCGCCCCGTGAGTTCGCAGGAGGACGCAAATCCCGCCGAAGGAAGTTCGAGCCGCTCCGAAAATTGGGACCTGATCCGGTCCATGAAGGCGGCAACGCCGTGGGCCCGGTCGGGTGAATGCCGCATGAGCGCGCCGCCGATAAGCATCACGGAGTCTTTACCATACGCTTGTGAGATGTCCTTGATTTTTTCAAAAGACATGCCGCCTGCCGGGCAGGGGAAAGACGGCTTTATGGGTCCGAGCTTTATTTTTAGGGCTGACGCAAGGTCCGTGCATTCTTTTTGTGTAAAGAAGAACCTTCCCCCGGCGTTGGGGAACACCAAAATATCAGCGCCGATGAGCCTGAAAAGCGTGCCCAACAGCACCGCCGGGGTCATGCCATGCGTGGGGGAATGGAAAAATGTGCCGGTCAAGGCCGGGTGCCCGATCACGACGATTTTATAGGTTTCGGAGATATAACGCACCGTATCAAAACCCACGAGCATGGGCGCGACGAGGATGCCGGTTACGCCTTCCCGTGCGGCCAACTGAACCTGCCGCTCGATTTCATCGAACCTTCCGGATACCATCGGGCAATAGATGGTTTTACGTCCGGTTCGGGCATTTGCCGCGGCAACCGCCCCGGCGCAGCGCGGCACGCGTTCGCTGAATGGATGAAAAGGCTGGTCGCTTATCCCATGGTCGTCTTTTATAATGTCCGCCCCTCCGAGGGCCATGGCCTTTGCCATGGATGCGAGCGCCCTGACCGGAAGCCCCATCGGTTTGAGGGCCGTGCATGCCAAAGGCCGGTCGTACACGCCGAGGATTTTTCTTATTCCGTCAATTCCGTGCGCCGGGCCCGAAAAACAAGCTAAAAACCTTTCCGGAAAATCGAACCCGATTATTTTTATATTGTTTTTAAGGGAAATGTTGCCGAATATAATATTGAGGAATTGCGGGACGGCATAATCGGTAGCATCGCACCGAAAACTTATGGAAACGTCGAACATGTTTTTTGCAACGGCCCGGCCAAGGTCCGATGCCGGGGAAATGTTTTCAACCCTGCCGGGGATTCCGCCGCGGATAATTTTATCAGGCACGCAATCGGGCGGTACTTCAACGGTCTGCTCCAGGGCAATGTCCCCGGCGTGTTCTTCTATCGTGCGGCCGTCGGTAACGGTTATCCTGTACACAACTGAAAACCGGAGATTTGATTTAGCAAGGCTGTTTTTTTCTTTTTTCATTGGCACCTAAAAATAATTTACATCAAGGCGCTTTTCAATTCGATACAAAAACGTATCGAATATTACCAATAAAAACCGGCCCTCCTCCGAATTTTTTTTGGTATGTATTTTGCATTGAATCTTGCGGCGAACTATCGCCGAATTTTTTTCCCATGCGAAAATCATTTCTTCTATTTATTTAATCTGCACAGGAGGACAAACCATGAATGAAGCCCTTGGAATGCCCCAGCTTCAGGAGGGACTGAAAAACCTGCAATTTTCGGGCAATACGCTGTTTCTTATGCTCGGTGCAGTCATGATATTCGCGATGCACGCGGGTTTTGCCTTTTTGGAAATCGGGACGGTGCGGCAAAAAAACCAGGTGAACGCCGCGGTAAAAATAATAACCGACTGGGCGATGTCCACGGTCGTTTACTTTCTCGTGGGATTTCCCATCGCCTACGGCATCAATTTCTGGATGAACGCCGGTGATCTTTCTAATTTGCTTAATGGCGCCGTCGTTCCGGGCGCGCGGGGCTTCGACCTGGTCCACTGCTTTTTCCTGACAACGTTTGCAGGGTGCGTGCCGGCAATCATTTCCGGCGGCATTGCCGAGCGCGCCAAGTTCTGGCCCCAGCTTTTAGCCGGCGCGCTTTTTGCCGGGGTGTGTTATCCGCTTTTTGAATCCGTGATTTGGGGACATAATGCGTTTTTTCAAACCTGGCTTGTCCGTGAAGCTGGCGCCAGGTTCCATGACTACGCGGGGAGCGTTGTCGTGCACTCCATGGGCGGCTGGCTCGCCCTGCCCGCCGTCATCATACTCGGGCAACGCATCGGCCGCTGGACAAACGGAAAAAGCCAGGGCATCCCGGTGTCAAGCATCCCGTTCCTTTCGCTGGGGAGCTGGATACTGGCCATCGGCTGGTTCGGTTTCAACGTCATGAGCGCGCAGGACCTTGCCGGTATCAGCGGTCTGGTTGCCGTCAATTCCCTGTTCGCCATGGTGGGGGGCATACTCGCGGCGCTGGTGTTTTCCAAAAACGACCCCGGTTTTATCCATAACGGGGCGCTTGCCGGGCTTATCGCCATTTGTTCGGGGTCGGATGTCGTC
>JBAVGL010000581.1:0-13338 GCA_049684795.1 Chitinivibrionales bacterium
AAGTACGACAAATCCGTATAGGCATTTGTATATGTGTTACACAATTCCGCGATTTTGCGAACCCAGGCATAATAGAGACTTGCATCCTGAACATTTCTTTCGTCATCCGTTCCTTTTGGATTTTCTCCCTTGGGTAATTTTTGAGGGTTGGAAGGAAAATTCCTTTCAACGTCTTCAAAACTTCCCGCCCAGCGCCAAACATCCCCGCCGCCGAAATGTGCCAGATTAAGCGTTAATTGCGGATGGTCTTTTAAAACTTTCTCCCAATTTGCCGGGGCCGCGTAATTGTCCGCGAACCAGAATTCGGCATGCTCATATTCAAGGGAAACCTGCGACGCGACATCCGGTGGGTTACCGGCCTTTGGCCCGTATCGAATGTTGTTCATATAATCGGCAATGAACATCCCCCCGCGCGAGCAATGGGTCGTAATCGGTATCTTGTTATTCTGGCAGGCCGAATAAAATTCCTTTAAATGGGGATAATCCTGATAATTCTCAGGCGCAAAGCCCAAACGGGGATACATTTTTACGCCCCAGAACACTCCCTTTGTGCTTGACGGATGAAAAAACAAATTTTCAAACGCCGCGGCGTTGTCATCGAGCATGCCAAGCGTCTTCGAAAAAAAATCCGCGCCGTTTAATTCTTTATCGGGCGTCAATTTCAGATATTGGCCGGAATAATCCAGGATTTTTTGCGCGAAGCTTCTTCCCGACAGCCGGAAAAACGCGTGATTTGTCTGCAATTCGCCAAGCAACGCACTCCGTTTTTCTTTGTCGAAATGCCGTCTTGGATCGTAATGGTAAAACGGGACCATTTTAAGCGGATACGTCATCGCCGCTTTGATCGATCGCAACCTCTGTTTGGAATAATCTTCAAATTTCCTTGTTTCGGATTCCGGCAAATCCTGGACGATATGGACAAAATCCCTGTTGATCAATCGGCTGTTAAGCGCGCTTTCCTCTTTGTCGGTTGGAAAAGCGATAAAAGAATCTTTTTCCGGTACATACGGTTCATCAGCACTAATCAATTTCGGTTCAATAAAATTATTGTATTGTTCTTTGAATGAAAATGTATCCTGGGGCAATTTCTTTGCATAGAGATGGGACCATCCCGGTTCCGGGATTTCAAAAATCGGTTTTTCCGTCAGACTGGTGAAATCGGCATATATCTTTTCGGAATTAAGAACCAGCCCGCCGGAAATAAAATCATTGATAAACACGCTCGAATCGCCGGACGGCAAATTAATCGGTAATCCGAACTTTCCCCAGTAATGCGAATAGGACATATCCATAAGCAGGCAAACGGCCATGCGTTCGATATGGTTGTTTTTAAAATAGAATTGCGTCGCTTCTTTGAAATTAACCTCGAAATCCTTATCGGTGGCGCCGGTCAAAAGAGCCAGGCCTTTATCGGTTTGGAAAAGTTCATTCACATAATGGTCTATGCTTGCCGCATAATCGAATATCTTCCATAAAACGCCTCCGTGTTTATTTAGGTTTTTGCCGGTTTGATTATAAATAATCGCAATTTGATCAGAGGAATAGGCGCCGATTTTTCCGAACCGGCCGGTTGCTACTCCCGCACTAAGATTGACCGCCATCCGAGCCGCTTTAAGGCGAAGCAGGGCATTTTTCTTCATCACGGCCCATTGTAATGGCAACGGAGCGCAATTGTTGCTTTGTATGTGCATGTGCGCGTCGAAAAAGAGCGCATTTCCCGGCATGACCGCCGCCTGCTGCGGACCGCTTTGCAGAGCGGCGTTGAGCTCCGCCGGCGGAATAAAAAGCTTTTCTCCGATTTTCAACTTGTCGTAATCGGGATTTGCGTCGCTGTATTGTTTGTTATTATCGTGGCCGAAAATTATTTCCCAATCCGCGACGTTGTTTTCACGGGCAATCGACGTAATCGTGTCGCCCGCTTTTATCGTGTACGTTGAACCATTTTTATCGGCCACGACGAATCTCCCTGCTTATTCCTTTTTCACGTATTCCACAAAAAATTTCCCCGGCGGTATTGTATCGTTCTTTATGAATCCGCTCTCGTCGCTCGTATATTTTTTTTGGGTTCCATCGGCGAATTTTAAGATAAAATCGCCTTTATTTACCGGCACTCCCCAGGCGTCGAACAGTTGCAGATTTAATTTTTCCCTGAACGCCAGAAGCCCGCTTTCCCGGTTCTCCCCGATCCGCGTGCCGTCGACGGTCACCATGAAATAATATTGCGGCGGGCAATAATGCTTATTGACTTTCTTGAGCTCCGTTTCGGTGGGGATGAGCGCGGTGGAATCCGGGTACATGAATTGCCACTGCAGGTTGATGGCGCTGCCCATGATTTCAACGGGAATGGACACGACCCGCATGTCGTAGCTGTTGGGATTATGCTCGTAAACGATTACCGAGGCGTCGGCATGGTCAGGAATGTCCTGAAATTCAACCTGCATGGTCACGATGTCCTCGCGATGCACTTCCGCCCGGTCCCAGGCTATTTTCGTGGCAACGATCGGAGGCCGCGTGGGAATGCTTGTTCCCGATTCCATTGTAAGCCCATGCTTGGGCAGCTTTGCCTCAAACCAGATATCCGCGCCGGGTTTGATCTTTTCCGGGATAAGCAGTTCTCCCGCAAAGGTGTTGTTGAATACTTTGCCGGAAATTTTATCCGGGGCTTTCCCCTGCGAGCTGATGCCTTTGATTTCAATGGTCGATCCCTCGGCCACGAAAACCGTTTTGACCTCGAGCTTGGCGTAAGCGCCGCCATAGGCGATGCCCGACAGCCAATCAGCCCTGATAATGCGCGAATCCAGTTTGATTTTTTCTTTTTTGTCCGTCGATACCGTGTATTGGCCGTCCATAGGAGAATAACCTTGTGGATACGGTGTGGAATCCGCACTACGTCATGAATAATATATTAAATGGTTATGGCGCGTAATGTGATGCGGATCACAAAATTAATCTTTTTAGTGAAAAACGTCCGGGATAGGCCGCTATTTTTTATGGCACGAAATTGGCTCTAACAATAGAGTGGTTTGTTTTAGGTCCTTAATAAAGTATTTTTAACCCAAAGCTTATAATGCATGATTTGGGTTTAAGCGCGTTTAAACCCTGAGGTCATGTTTATGGCTACTTATCCTTCTTATGGGTTAATTAAAGGTGGATCGAAAAAATCATGGCGGGCATTAATTACACGGAGACACGATGAAAGAACAGGGAATGTATGATCCGTTTTTTGAGCACGATAGCTGTGGCGTGGGATTCGTGGCCCAGATCAACGGCAAAGCGTCACATCAGATCGTGGAAGACGGAATGACCATATTGCGTAACCTGGAACACCGGGGCGCCATCGGCGGAGACCTGAAGACCGGTGACGGGGCGGGTATGCTTACCCAGATACCGCACGCGTTTTTCCGCAAAGAATGCAAAAAACTCGGATTTGAGTTGCCTGCTCCAGGATTATATGGAATTGGAATGCTTTTCGTGCCGCTTGAAGATGCCGCCTGGAAACGTGTAAGAAGCATTATTGAGGAAACCGTTCGCTTTAAAGAAGGGAAAATCCTCGGATGGCGCACGGTTCCCGTAAATCCCGACAGCCTTGGCGCCCAGGCCCGTACGTGCATGCCCGGCATTCATCAGGTATTCTTGACATTTAAAGAAGGCATGGCCGATGAAACGCTGGAACGCAAACTTTACATACTTAGAAAATGCATGGAGCGCGCGGTCGCCGCGGAAGGCTTTTCGCCGGAGGACTTTTATTGCGCGTCGTTTTCGAGCAGGACGATAGTTTACAAAGGCATGTTCGTGGCCCCGCAGTTCGCCGCGTTTTATCCTGATCTCGGCAATGGCGATTTTCAGAGCGCAATGGCCCTGATCCACCAGCGCTACAGCACGAATACCATGCCGTCGTGGCGCCTCGCCCAGCCGTTTCGCTCCATGGCGCACAACGGCGAAATCAACACGCTGCGGGGAAACATCAATAAAATGAACGCCCGCGAAAAGACGCTTTCGTCAAGGCTGTTCGGCGATGAAATCAAGGACCTTTTTCCCGTCATCGAACCCGGCGGGAGCGATTCCGCGATGTTCGACAACGTCTTCGAACTGCTGACGCTCGGCGGAAGGGCGCTCGAACATTCCATGATGATGATGATCCCCGAGGCCTTTGGCACCAAATACCATATCAGCGAGGACAAACGCGCTTTTTATGAATACCACGCGGCGATCATGGAGCCGTGGGACGGGCCGGCGGCCATTGCATTTACCGACGGCAATAAAGTCGGGGCCGCGCTCGATAGAAACGGCCTGCGGCCGGCGCGCTACGTCGTCACAAAATCGGGCAAAATCGTACTCGCCTCGGAGATCGGCGTGCTTGACATTGCATCGGATGACGTGGTTGAAAAGGGACGTCTTGCGCCGGGTAAAATGATCATGGTGGACATGCAGCAGGGGCGGATTCTTGGAGACAATGAAATCAAGGCCACCGTTTCACGCCATAAGCCCTACCGGCGCTGGCTTGAAAAAAACAAAATTGAGCTCAAGGGACTCTTTGGAGTGCCGGGCCCCGTCGAGGTCGACTCCGAAATGTTGACCACCAAGCAGAAAATATTCGGCTACACTCTCGAAGACACCGAAATGATCATCGGCGCGATGGCCGAAAATGCCCAGGAGCCCGTGGGGTCCATGGGCAATGACGCGGCGCTTGCGGTACTATCCGAACGGCCGCAGCTTTTATACAATTACTTCAAGCAGATGTTCGCCCAGGTGACCAACCCGCCCATCGATCCCTACCGCGAAAATCTGGTCATGTCGCTCATGAGCTTTACGGGTAGGGAAGGCAACCTCCTTGATGAAACGCCGGAGCATTGCCGTCAGCTCAAACTGTCGCATCCGGTGCTTTCCAATGACGATATAAACAAAATTCGGTCAATCGACACGAAAGGCTTCAAGGCTTGTGTTGTATCGCTGTTGTTTGATCCGGCGGAAGGTGAAAAAGCGCTTGCGACCGCGATCGGTTCGGTGCGTCATGAAGTGGAATCAAAGGTTGATCAGGGATGTTCCCTCGTTATTTTATCGGATCGGGGAGTCGACAGGACGCATGCTCCCATTCCGGCGCTCCTGGCCGTTTCCGCCGTGCACCATTATCTGGTCAGAAAAGGCAAACGCCAGCTTACTGCGCTCGTCGTGGAAACGGGAGAGGCCCGTGAAGTCATGCATTTCGCCACGCTCATAGGTTTCGGCGCTTCGGCGGTAAACCCATACCTGGCCTTTGAGGTCCTGGCGAGTCTCAGGGAAACCGGGGCGCTGGAAGGAACCTTGACATTAGAGACGGCGATTGAAAATTACATATTGGCAATCAAAAAAGGCCTGCTTAAAGTCATGTCCAAAATGGGCATTTCAACCATCCGCAGCTATAAAGGCGCTCAAGTTTTCGAGGCGGTGGGCCTGGATTCCGAATTAATCGATGAATATTTCACGGGCACGCCCTCGCGTATCGGCGGCGTGGGCATTGCCGGGATCGCGCGGGAAACGCTCATGCGGCACGCTTCGGCGTTTGCCGAAACCACTTCCGAACCAGTCAATTTAGAGTCCGGCGGCAGCTATAATTACCGCAGCTTTTCCGAGAGCCATTTGTTTTCACCGGAAGCAATAACCTTGCTCCAGAAGGCGGTGCGCGAAAACAGCTTGCCGGTCTACCGGCAATATGCGCAACGAGTCAACGACATAAGCGCGAATTTATGCACGCTGCGCGGGCTTTTCAAATTTAAAGAAGCAACGCCCGTTTCTCTCGACGAAGTCGAGCCCGTCGAATCCGTCATCCGGCGGTTCGTGACGTCGGCCATGTCCTTCGGCTCCATCAGCAAGGAAACGCATGAGACCCTGGCAATTGCCATGAACCGGTTAGGAGCGGCAAGCAATTCCGGCGAAGGCGGGGAAGACGAACAGCGGTATGTTCCTTTGCCAAACGGCGACAGCCTCAAAAGCGCGATCAAGCAGGTTGCTTCCGCCCGATTCGGGGTCACCAGTAATTATCTTGTCAATTCCCGCGAACTCCAGATAAAAATAGCGCAGGGGGCCAAACCGGGCGAAGGCGGGCAATTGCCCGGTCCTAAGGTCGACGCCTTAATAGCCAAAGTCCGTTATGCCATGCCGGGCGTGATGCTTATTTCGCCGCCCCCGCATCATGACATTTACTCGATTGAGGACCTCGCCCAGCTCATCTTTGACCTGAAAAACGCAAACTCCCAGGCGCGGATATCCGTTAAGCTCGTCGCCGAAGTGGGGGTAGGCACCGTTGCCGCCGGGGTCGCCAAAGGTAAGGCCGACATGGTGGTCATCTGCGGCCACGACGGAGGAACGGGCGCTTCGCCGCTCTCGTCAATCAAGCATGCGGGAATTCCCTGGGAAATCGGCCTTGCCGAGACACAGCAGGTGCTTGTCATGAATTCGCTGCGCGATAAAATACGCGTTCAGACCGACGGCCAGATGAAAACAGGCAGGGACGTGGTCATCGCTGCTCTTTTAGGCGCCGAAGAATACGGTTTTGGCACTGCCTCCGTGGTCGCCCTGGGTTGCATCATGATGCGCAAATGCCATTTGAATACCTGCCCCGTTGGAGTTGCAACGCAGGACCCGGCGCTTCGAAAAAAGTTTTCGGGCAAGCCTGAACATGTCGTCAATTTCATGAAGTTCATCGCGCAGGACACGCGGGAGATCATGGCGCAGCTCGGTTTCCGTACCATCGACGAAATGGTGGGCAGGGTCGATATGCTTGAGGTAAAAAAGGCCGTTTCACATTGGAAAGCCAAGGGGCTCGATTTTTCAAAGATCCTAACCGCGCCCGAGTTGCCTGCGGGCGGGGCGCTGCGCTGCACGTCGAAGCAGGTCCATGATTTTTCGAAATCCCTTGACCCCATGCTCATCGAAAAAGCGCAAAAATCAATAGACGGCAAAACGCCAGTGGAAATCACCATACCCATCCGGAACTGCAACCGGACAATCGGTGCGATGCTCAGCTCGGAGATTTCCCGGAAATACGGGTCAGCGGGCCTGCCTGTTGACACTATAAAAATCAAATGCGTCGGAGTGGCGGGCCAGAGCTTCGGCGCGTTTTTAGCGCCGGGCGTCACGCTGGAGCTTGAGGGCGACGCGAACGACTACGTGGGCAAAGGGCTTTCCGGCGGGAAAATCATCATCTATCCCGCAAAAGCCGCCACGTTTCGCGCGCACAGCAATATCATCACCGGCAACGTCAACCTTTACGGAGCAACGAGCGGGGAGCTATATGTCCATGGGATGGCCGGCGAGCGCTTTGCCGTAAGGAACAGCGGGGCAATAGCCGTCGTCGAAGGGGTGGGCGACCATGCGTGCGAGTACATGACCGGCGGCAGAGTGGTGGTCCTTGGCCGGACAGGGATCAATTTCGCGGCGGGCATGAGCGGCGGAATTGCGTATGTTCTTGATGAAAACCAGCTCTTCGACACGCGGTGCAATCTTGAAATGGTCGACCTTGAACCGGTCGTTGAAGAGGACGACAAAAAGTTTCTCTTCGAAATCATCCGGAAACACGTTGCCTATACCGGGAGCCGTTACGCCGCGCATCTCTTACAGGATTGGATCGAGATGTATCCACGGTTTGTCAAGGTCATGCCCATCGACTACAAGCTGGCCCTTGAGCGGATCAAGAGAGACGAGTCGCGGGAAACGGAAATCGTATCGATGACCGAGGAGGTCTTTAAGTAATGGGGAAAGTCACCGGTTTTATGGAATATCCGCGGGTAAACTATGCGTATCGCGCGGTCGAGGAACGGCTGAAAGATTACCGGGAAATCATCGTGCTCCCCGCTCCTGAAGAAATAAGCAGGCAAGGCGGCCGCTGCATGGACTGCGGGATTCCCTTTTGTCACGCCATGGGGTGTCCGGTCTATAACCTCATTCCCGAATGGAACGACCTTGCGTACCGTGGCAAGTGGAAGGAGGCATTCTGGCGGCTTGAAATGACCAATAACCTGCCGGAAATAACCGGCCGTATATGCCCCGCTCCGTGTGAAACAGGCTGCACCCTTTCGATCAACGACAGTCCTGTGACCATAAAGCAGATCGAACTGGCAATTATCGAAAATGCTTTCAAACAAGGATGGGTCGTGCCCCGGCCGCCTACGAGCGAAACCGGAAAGAAGATAGCCGTCATCGGGTCGGGCCCCGCGGGAATATCGGCCGCTCAGGAACTGCGGCGGCTGGGGCATACGGTCACGGTTTTTGAAAAAGCAGACCGTATCGGCGGCATACTCCGCTATGGGATCCCCGATTTCAAGCTTGAAAAATGGGTGATTGACAGAAGGACCGACCAGCTTCGCAGCGAAGGCGTGGCCTTTGAAACGGGCGTTCACATCGGCGATGATTTGTCGGCCAACTATCTGCAAAGGACCTTCGACGTCGTGCTGCTTACCATGGGCGCGGGCGAGCCGCGGGACCTTAGCGTAGCGGGACGAGACCTGCGCGGCATACATTTTGCCATGGATTATCTTATCCAATCAAATCGGTTTATCGCGGGCATGGCGGGCGAAGGCGATATTATTTCGGCGAAGGGGAAAAACGTCGTCGTCATCGGCGGCGGCGACACGGGATCGGATTGCGTTGGCACGGCCAACCGTCAGGGCGCGAAAAAGGTATATCAATTCGAAATACTGCCCAAACCCATGGAATGGAATGAAAGCACGAACCCGAACTGGCCGAACTGGCCCCAGATCCTTCGCACGTCTTCTTCGCACGAAGAAGGGTGCGCCAGGGATTGGAACGTTCTGACACAGAAGTTCACCGGCGCGGGCGGCCGCGTGGAAAGTATGCATTATGTTAAAGTTGAATGGAAAACTCCGATTGCGGGGGAACCCCTGAAAATGACGCAGATTGCCGGCAGCGAGACCTCGCTTCAGGTCGACCTTGTTCTGCTTGCAATGGGTTTTCTCCATGTTGAACACACGAAACTTCTCAACGATTTACAAGTCGAATTTGACGGCCGGGGAAACGTGTCGACGGACAAGCACTATGCAACGAGCGTCCCCGGCGTGTTTGCCGCGGGCGACGCGGGGATCGGGGCGTCGCTGGTCGTGCGGGCGATTTACCATGGCCGTGAGGCGGCAAAAGCGATCAACGAGTATTTGACTAAATAATAACTGCGAATTATTCTCTCTCTCGCGATGGTAACGATTTTTTGAAGAACCCCGAAGTTTTATATTTATCGCCAAAGATGCTTAACCGCTCAAACGGCTTTTTCTTTATATTTTCTTAATGCATTTTCCTCTCCTTTTAAGGTTTTCTAAATACTTTTTGCCGTATTTTTTATAACAAGGGGAGGCAAGGAACATGAACTTATTACTCTGGCTAAGCGCGGTGTTTGCATTGGGAATGGTTTCAATGGGTATATGTTTATTATTTGTCAAAGCATGCGAAAAAATATAGGGGGGAAGCGGCTATGATTTACATAGCGGCAGTCATCGCGGTTTTTCTATTAATTTACCTGTTTATTGCGCTTATCAGGCCGGAGTGGTTTTAGTTACTCTTAGCTTATGAGCGACATTTTGTCGATCAGAAGCTTAGAGGAACTAAGGGCACCTTACCTGCTGCCTGCGGCTGGCAACAGGTCAATCTTTTTAAGAATCGAGGTTCGTATGAAGCTATGGATTATTCCAGCAGGGCTACTTATCCTGGCAACGCTCTGCGCCGTTCCATTGAGCGCTTATTTTGCCTGGATCATGGACGGAAAGTTCCGCGCCCCCAAATGGCTGCGATGGTTCGAAAACAAACTTGACACAGGAGAGCAAACCTGGAAAGGCTATGCCGTGTCGCTGATCGTTTTCAACATTGGCCTCTTCGTGACGGGGTTTGTGGTTTTGGCCCTCCAGCCCTGGATGCCGTTCAATCACGACCACAAGGGCATGCTCGCGCCCACGACCATTTTCAATAGCGTTATTTCATTCATGACGAACACGAACCTGCAACACTATTCGGGTGACGTGCATTTGTCGAATTTCAGCCAGGTCTTTTTCTGCATACTGAATATGTTTTTATCGGCCTCGGTCGGGTTTTGCGCCCTGGTCGCGATTATCCGCAGCTTTAGAGGACAAAAAACAGTGGGGAATTTTTTCGTTGACATGTGGCGGGTGTTCGTTTATCTGTTTCTGCCGGCGTCAATCATTTTCGGGTCTTTTTTCATTTCCCAGGGATCTCCCATGAGCTTTAAAAGTTCATTCCAGGTGTCCACGCTTGAACCCGGCTCCATGGGAACAACCGACAAAGGGGGATCCGCGCCGCAAACAATCGTCATCGGCCCGGTGGCCGCCCTTGAATCCATAAAAATGCTCGGCACGAACGGCGGCGGGTTTTTTGGAATGAACGCCGCGCATCCATACGAAAACCCCACCGCCGCGTCGAATTTCTTTAATACGCTTGCCATGATGCTGTTCCCTTTTGCGCTCGTGCTCATGTATGGACGGATGCTTGGCAGAATGCGCCATTCCTGGGTCATTTTCTCGGTCATGATGGTTTTAATGGCCGGCACCATTATCTGGTCCGTGTATTTCGACACCACGAAACCAAATCCCGCGTTTACCGCACATTCCACGGCAAGGACGTATGAAATCCCGAACAAATCCTCTCCGGGAGGAAGAATCTCAATGACGCTGCCTGCCGTGGCCGGTTTGCCAATTGACCAGCATATGGGAAACCTTGAGGGGAAGGAACTACGCTTCGGCACTTCCGCGGGCGCAACCTATGCCGCGGTCACCACGGACGTTACCTGCGGTTCGATAAATGCCGAAGCCGATGCGCTCAACCCCCTTGCGGCACTTGCCCCGATGGTCGGGATGTGGCTTAACTGCGTTTATGGCGGCAAGGGCGTGGGCCTGATGAATTTTCTGATGTTTTTAATTCTTGGGATTTTCCTGGCGGGCCAAATGGTTGGGCGCACGCCTGAATATCTCGGAAAAAAAATCGGCGGCCGCGAAGTCAAGCTTGCGGTAATTGCCCTGCTCATGCATCCGATCATGATCCTGCTTCCCGTCGGTCTTTTCGCCGCAACGGATTGGGGCATTAAGGCGGAAAGCAATCCCGGCCCGCATGGCTTTTCGCAAATTGTCTATCAGTTTTCATCGGCCTCGGCGAATAACGGCTCGGCATTCGACGGACTGGGGGTTACCTATGGGTTCGCCGGTAACCCAAGCCCCGCGCCCGAGGCCCGCGCGTGGGACATCGCAACCGGCCTCGTGATGCTGTTCGGACGCTATCTTCCCATTATCGCGATGATCGCCATGGCCGGTTTTCTTGGCGAAAAAAAATCAGCGCCTTTTGGCTTGGGAACGCTTCGCGACGATACGCTTACCTTCGGGTTCTTGCTTTTAGGGACGGTTATAATCGTGGGCGCCCTGTTATTTCTGCCGATCGCGGCGCTTGGCCCGATTGCCGAGCACCTTGGCCCGATTCCGTTTGGAGGATAAGGAAGATCGCCCCTTAAATCGCCCGAAGGGGACTTTTACCTCATCCCCGGCCCTTCTCCTTGCCAAGGAGAAGGGTGCCCGGAGGGCGGGTTGAGGTGAAAATTTAGGGGATGTAGAATTTAACAATTGGCACTAACAAAGGATACACTATGAATATCTCCGCAATTACACCCAACACTTTTGTAAAGGTGCCTTCGCAGCGCAAGAAGCTGCGGCGCAAACCGCTCTTTTCCGCGGACGTGGCGATTCCCGCCTTGAAGGATGCATTTGTCATGCTCAGGCCTGACGTCCAATGGAAAAACCCGGTAATGTTCGTTGTTGAAGTCGGCGCGATTCTAACGCTTGTCTATATTGTGATGGCCCTTTTTGGGAAAAGCGACAGTCAAGTTCCCATATCTTATTTTGTAACGCTCGACATATGGCTGTTCGTGACCGTGCTCTTCGCGAATTTCGCCACGGCCATCGCTGAAGCCCGCGGAAAGGCCCAGGCCGAAAGCTTGCGCCGCACGCGGCGTGATACCATCGCGCACCGCTTGATGGCCAACGGCAAAACCGAAGAAGTCGCGTCAACACTGCTTAAGGCCGGAGACGAGGTCGTCGTTAAAGCCGGTCAAATCGTTCCGGGGGACGGGGAAATTTTCGAAGGCATTGCCTCGATCGACGAGTCCGCCATTACCGGAGAATCGGCTCCGGTCATTCGCGAGGCCGGGGGCGACCGGTCGGGCGTGGTGGGCGGCACGATGGTCATTTCCGATTCCATATCCGTGCGGATAACCGGCGCCGCAGGCGAATCGTTTCTTGATAAAATGATAGCGCTTGTCGAGGGGGCGATTCGGCAGCGCACCCCGAACGAAATCGCGCTGACCCTTGTCCTTTCGGCACTCACGCTTATTTTTCTGATCGTCGTCATTCCCCTCGTGCCCATGGCCTGGAACGCCGAGCAGTACATGACCGCCTATCTGGGACTTAACCGGCCGCTCAAAAGCCTCGGAACGGACGTTCCGACCCTGATCGCGCTCTTGGTGTGCCTCATTCCAACTACCATCGGGGCCTTGCTCGCGGCGATCGGCATTGCCGGAATGGAGCGGGCGTTGCGTAATAACATCATCGCCAAGAGCGGAAAGGCGGTTGAAACAGCGGGCGACATCGACGTCGTTCTGTTTGACAAAACAGGAACAATCACCATGGGGAACCGCCAGGCGACCGAGTTTTTGCCAGTAGGAAGTTATTCGGCGGATGAAGTGTCCCAGCTTTCGGCAATCGCATCGGGGGCCGATGAAACGCCCGAAGGCAAAAGCATCGTCAAAGCTTATGAGAAGAAGGGATTTGGCCCGGTCAGTCTTGCGCAAGGATCGCATTTCGTGCCTTTTTCTGCCCAAACGCGCATGAGCGGAGTGGATCTACCCGACGGACGGCGGATCAGAAAAGGCGCGGCAGACGCCATAATTTCCTTTATTGAGTCACAGGGCGGGACCGTGCCCGATAAGCTACGTCCCCTTGTCGAACGTGTGGCGTCGAAAGGCGCAACACCCCTGGTGGTTGCCGACGGCAGCAAGGTGGCGGGAGTGATCGTGCTTTCCGATATTTTGAAACCGGGAATGAAAGACCGTTTTGAAAATCTCAGGAAAATGGGGCTTCGCACAGTCATGGTCACGGGCGATAACCCACTTACCGCGGCAACCATTGCCGCGCAGGCGGGCATGGACGATTTTATCGCCCAGGCAACGCCCGAAGCGAAGCTTGCGTATATCCGCAAGGAACAGGCTGAGGGGAAACTGGTGGCGATGATGGGCGACGGCACCAATGACGCACCCGCGCTCGCCCAAGCGGACGTAGCTCTTGCCATGAATGCCGGCACGCA
>JBAVGL010000582.1:0-4410 GCA_049684795.1 Chitinivibrionales bacterium
TATTTTTCTTAAGTATATCGCGATACGACGTTTAATACAATATCCTTTAACGGAAATTATTTTTATGTTCCATCCCGATGCGATGTTGTCATAATTTCCTCGTATAACAAAGGAAGAAAAAGTGTGATTACACAGTTAAGGGGCAATAAAAGTCTTGACAAAAACCACTTTTTTGGGGCATCGTTTTTGTTCGCCGTTGTGCTCGTGTCGGGCTTTTTGACTCAGGACCAGGCCTTTTCCATTGATTTTGCCGCTCAAAAAAGCGCGCTCCTTCAAAAACTTGATTCTCTTGATATGGAAAAACAGATAAGAAAAAGGAAAGGGCAATCCATCGAAGACCTTGAAAATCTCTCCGCGACCATTAAAGACTCTATCGCGGGGGTAAAAAAGGAACTTGCACGGGGCGAAGGTGTTCCGACCTCAAAATTAAATGAACCGGCCGGGATACAGCAGTATGTTAAGGACTTCCGGAAATACCTTCCTCAGAATACCTTTGATTGGATCGTGGTCGTTGTCGGGTTTATTGCCATAATCGCCGGCGCTATTTTATGTGTCGGCCTTATCGGTATGGCCTTGAAAAAGATTTTCCGGAAAAAAAGGCCGCCTCTAAAAACAATGCACGAAATCTTTCCGCAAACCGTTACAAAAAACGACTCCGAATATTTGTCAAAATCGGGGGGGGGGGATGCCGACGCAGCGGACACAAGGATCGATTCTTTGCGCCAAAGAATAAAGGAAGAAAGTATTGGCGCCCCTTTAACCGGTTCCGGACAAAACACCGTGCAACCGAGTATTTCCGGAGAACCGGCCGCCGATACGGCGGGGTTGAAAAATCGTATCATTACCGCCGCCGGGCAAGGAGCGGACATTCAGGAAATCTCCAGAAGATTTCGCGTGGGCGCCGATCAAGTGTCATTGATTTTACGCGTTGCGCGCCAGGAAGGGGATACAAGCTTGTAACCCGCCTGAGGGCGGATAAGTTTCGCTAAGCTTCCGAACGGCAAAAAATTGTCGTTCAAAAGCTAAGAGAAACTAATGACGGAAAAGGGGCTTGATAAATGAAAATTTATGCCTTGACTAAATGCTTATGGCTGACGATCGTCTTTCCAATGTCGATTCTGGCAAAGGGCATTGAGGTTGTTGTTATCGGCGTGGGGTCGGGAGGAGCGCCGTCTTTTGAGGACGCTTTTGACCAGCGCCTGCGTGAGGCCCTCTCGACAGCGCCCGAATTGTACACAACCGATTACCTTCAGACCCAGAACTACAGAAGAAAAATCCATTTTGATGAGTTTCCCACGGTATCCAGAAAACTTGTTGAATCCCTGCGGCAATATTGTTCCGACAGCACGATATTTGTTTGGGGGAAAATAAAAAATTATTCCATTGACGCCACAAGGACGTATTTGATTCGCAGCGAAATTCATGGAGAAATCACCGTTACGCTTACGATGTATAGTTTACGGTACAAAGATTACGCATTTTCCGGAGACGTCCAATGCAGCTTTGAAAAACCGAAAGGCCTGATTTTTTTTGGCCCCGTGGACGAAGCATTGCACATTTCCGGATCGGAACGGGCGGAAATAACCGATAAGCTTGTTGATCTTACAGCCCGGAAATCGGCAAATATGATTATGGCCGTCATCCGCAGTGAAGGGTTACGGGCAGCGAGGGAATCAAGCTCCGGCGGAATGGACGCATACCAAATACCTTCGGTCCAGGATGTTTTCAGCGTGCCAAGCGTGGAAGGCGCCTCAGTCGATAAAAACCGCAAGAAGTCAAATGCCCCTGCCGCGGATACGTCTAATAAGCCGGCTCCTGGTCCGCAGGGTTCACAAAAGGCACGGACGCCTGACAAGACTTCTCCTGCTCCGGATTCCGCCGGAAGTCAGAAAAAGCCTTGATCCTGACTCACAAGGCGGATAAGTCTCTGCACGCAGGAATCATAGACGCCGGAGGCGTATATAATTCAGCTACAGAGACTAAATTATGCATTTGAAAATCGCGCATAACCGCGGCATTATAAATTATGTGGTAAAAGCAATGCTTTTAATTTATTTTCTTATACCATTATATTTACGCTTATTTTAATGTCGCAATTTTTGATAATCGGAAAAAGCAAGTTTAAAAATTATAATAAATAAATATCTCAGTTCGTAATCAGGGACCAACGACGTGAAATTTTTTTAAGATCCCTGACCTTTAACCACGTGTCATGCAATGGTTATATTTAAACCTTTAGGTTCTGTAGGCGAATTATATACGCGGCACGCGTAGATAATTACCCGTACAGAACCTTATCCGCCTTCAGGCGGGTTAGGCGTTTAAAGCGTTCAGGAACGGGCGGGGAGGAGATACCATGTCGGAACTTGGGTCCTATAAAAATGTTTTTGATGATCAGAATGAATTTAATAAACTTAATGATCTCATTCTGGGCGCAATACAGGATTTTTCAAATTATCGCAAAGGCAATCTTACCTATGGAGAAATCATGTTTGTGCTTGAATGCGTATTGGATTCATTGCGGGGGGCTTCCGAGAAAGACGCGTTGGTCGTTTCCAAAATAAAGGGACTGAATCAAGCGCCCACTTTTTCAACATTACTGTCAATAACTTCAAGAATGGTGGAAACATTGGTAAAAAAAGGTGTAATAGGGTCGAAAGAAGAGGCTTTTATCCTTCACGGGGAAAAATAAACCGGGTCGTAACGACCTTATTCACGGGTGTGATTTTAATTTCTTTAAAGGATATCAAACAGAGCAATGAAACATGAAACTCCATACGTTTTCAAGGTAAAAATTCCTTCCGACGTTGATTATATTCCTCCTATCCGGAAATTTTTTGCCGAGATACTCCAGATTAAAAGTTTTGATTCAAAATTTTCTTTCCGGTCCGAAGTGATTGTGGACGAAATCTGCCACAATGCGGTCACATATGGTTCCCAATCATTGGATGCTACGGTAGATTTGGTTTGCGCCGTTTATCCCGATCGGGTGGAATTTCAGATTAATGATCAGGGTGGCAGCAAGGAAAATGTGCAGCGATTGAAATCAGCCATGGAACAAAGGGACGAAGAGTTTGAAAAGCAAGTGGAATATTTCAAGTCGAACAAAGGGTTGGGCCTTGAAATAGTTAGAATGTTGTCGGCGGAGTTTGATCTGAAGATAGGCAAGGACAATGTGACCTCGATCCGTGTCGTAAGGAAGCGGGAAGAAGACTGAAATGAAACCTTTGAAAATTGAAATACAAAAAAGCGAACTTCGGCCCGATGTTTCCGTCTGGCATTTTGAAGGTGAGTTGGATACAGCGAGCGTCGAACCGATAAACCGGAATTTTAATAAGTTGCTCGAAGGAAAACAGTTGTATACTATTGCCGAAATGTCAAAAGTGACCCATATTTCATCGTCGGCGGTGGGCGAACTCATGGGGTGCAGGCAGGTGCTCACCGAACATGGCGGCGACCTTGTTATTGCCGGCCTGAACCTTGACATTAAAACAAAATTGAACCAGATGGGCGCCGCAAATATTTTTAAGTTCCATAGCAATCTTCGGACCGCCCTGAACGCGTACAACTGGGACGTGCAGAAGAAATCGGAGAATGTGTGGCTTTCGTTTCCCCCCGAGCTTAATTTTGTTCCGCCGGTACGGCAATTCGTGAGCAGGATTGCGCGCCAAAAGGGATACGGACAGCGGGATTCTTTCAGGGTTGAGACCATCATCGATGAGGCCTGCAATAACGCCGTGGAACATGGCGCCCCCGATAAATCGCGGGACATCGAGATATTTTTGAAGATTGACCGCGCCAAGCTTGAAATCGAAGTTGTCAATTTGAGCGATCCGAAGAAAATCGATTCGTTAAAAGCGATTTCAAAATCCATTCTAGGGACGGAAGAAAAAAAGTTCGAACGGGGCCGTGGGTTGGCTCTTATTAAAATGCTGTCGAACGATCTGGCCATAGATTTTTCGGGTAAAGGTACCACCGTGCATGTTACAAAATTGAGAGAGGAATAACTTATGGAGTCTCAAATCGAGTTGGAATACGAAGACATTAAGGGACGGACCAATGCGAAGAAGGTAAAGTTCATTGGTGACCTTGATGCCACCAATGTTGAGACCATTCTGGAAAAAATCTGTAATCTGTTTACGGACGGCTTTATTAATATCGTCGCCGATTTTAAGAAGCTCCGCTATGTCAACAGCACCGGGTTGGGGATTCTTCTTCATTTCAGTAAGTCGGCCAAGGAAAAGGGCGGCAGTTTCAAAATCGCCAACGTTAATGAAAATGTCTATGAAATAATCGAAATCATCGGCGCAACCTCGTTGCTTGAAATCTACGATGACGTTGATGAGGCCGTTGCTGCGCTGCAATAGAATGGCTTTCTACACCATAAGGGGAAACTCATGAATGGACTGA
>JBAVGL010000583.1:0-6875 GCA_049684795.1 Chitinivibrionales bacterium
TACTATATGAGGGCAATATGATTTCCCGTGCTACCCAAACGGGATACGTTAAAGGCAAAAAATAGATGGAAAACAACGTTGCATAAATAACCGACGTCAGCCCGATAAGAAAAATACCGGCTCCCCGGCCGCCGGTGGCATAATACGTCATGCCGCAACCTGGGAAAATGACGTCGATGCCATAGGAAAAACAATGTTTTAAACGTTGGTTTTTTAATAGTATTTTTTCGATAATACGTTGACGAATGTTTTCATTTCGGATCTGGTGCAGGGCCTGGTAACAATCATTGCATAGGACACCTCGTTTGCAGCGTCTGCACATTGCCGCCCCGCATAATTTGCAGAGGAATATTTTTTGGACCTTGTTGCCAGACCAAACAAAGACGTCAAGGAGAACGAGAAATATCAATGCAAGCAAGGATAGGATAAAATACCCTTTAGTGGAAACGCCCCAGAAATATGTCCCCCACAGGACATTGGCCGTGCCCAAAGAACCCCAGTAGTGGGGAAAGACATTTTTCCAAAAATACCCGGGATAATATTCGGGGGGCATGAGTTGCCGCAACCGGGGCCATTTCTTTGAAAAACTTTCGTCATTTATTTTAATAAAGGAATTGATCGTCTGCGGGTCAAGCTTGGTTGCCCGGTCAATGCATTCCATACCCTTGATTGTTTCAACAGTCCCCAGATAATATTGTCCGCAATTGAAATATGCAGGGGCGTATTCCGGAAACTGCTTAATGCACGTTTCAAAGGCATTTTTAGCTTTTTCAAAGGCTCCGGCGAGAAAATCAATATTGCCCTCTATCAACAGCACCACAGGGTCGTTGCCGCGCAAAGATCGCGCTTTTTGTATCGCCGACAAGGCGTAATTCATGTCGCTTTTTTTGGCGGCATACAGCGCTGCGGCGGCCTGGGCAAGATAGTCGTTTTCGCATGAAGCGGCGTGCGCACGGATGATCTTATCAAGATCGTCATAGTATCCTTCGTCAACTGATTTCTTAAAAAGCGCCAGTGTTCCCTCGGGCGAAAGGCCGGCGCGCAGCATGTCTTCAAACCGCACGCTTAAAGGAAAAAGAACAAGTAAAACGCAACAGCCCGCCGTTATCCATTTGTCCTTTTTGCCGCAATGCCGCCAAATTAAGCAGGCAAGTATCCATAAAAAAGGCAGCACCCCAAAAATAATGAGCGACAGAAAAGACAGAGCGCCGAAATAGGTTTTGAGCCTTTGGGATAAAGAAGATGGAAACAAGTGGTTTATCCCGTGGAGAGCGGAAGGAGCGTAGACGATTGCCAAAGTGATAAACAAACCTATAACCATGAATAGGATGCATTGGCGGATCCAGAGGAAGATGACAAGCATTGATGAAAGCTGGCTTGACCAGGAGTTCGCAATGATCGTGACAATGCCGCAGCATTCATTATAAACTGTTGACACATGGAAAGGAAAAGCCTTGCATATTTTCCTGACTGTCGGCCAGATCATTTCACGGTCAAACACCATCGACCAATTATTGTAAAGAGATGCCGAAGCATAATCGCCGTTTTTTTCGGCGGATAGCGCCGAGATAAGCAGGGACTGGGAAATAAGCGGTGACGACTGCGCGCCCAAGGAAAGAAAAAGCCTTCTGGCCCGTTCGAGGCATTTCTGTTCCCAAAGCTGCTGCCGGAAACGATTAAATTCCATTGACAAAACATACACGGTTCCTATGTCGTTTCCCGCCGATTCAAGAGCCCGGCCAAAATAAATTGGAATTGAATCGGGTGAGCTTCTTATGACGGAAAATCCTGATAGAAGATTATACCAAGGACTCGTGCTGTCGGCAATGCCCTCTCCTAGCTTTATTTTAAGCGATTCGGCCCGCGCAAAATCCATCGGTTGGCCGGGAAATAAGAAAGAAGTAACGCCTTTTTTAGTATAATAGTCATCACGGGAAATAAGGGCGGAAGCGGTTTCACGTTCTAAAAACAATGGGGGAGTTGCGCAAATGGGGATGTATATACATGCGATAATAATGCTGATAGTCGAAATATTTTTCGTCATAATGTAAAACAATACCAATACCGAGGTTACGATTACAGGAAGACTTTCAATGGTATAATTCTACATTTAAGCATGCTGAAAATGCAAATAGAACCTTTTGTAAAATACAAGAGGCGCCCCGTTAAGAACGCCTCTGTAGTGCTAATAGAGCAGTTTTTCCGGTAGAGACACTAACCTTTCATTTCCTCAAGCTCCTTGCCCTTGGTTTCCTTTACCCATTTCAGGATAAAGAAAATTGAGATGACCGCGCATACAGAATAGAACCCGTAGGCCCCGCCAAGGCCGATACTCGCTAGCAGGATCGGGAAAGTCATGGTAATGCCGAAGTTCGAGCCCCACTGCGCCAGTCCGGCGACGGCGAGACCCGACCCGCGGATCTGGTTCGGGAACATCTCGCCCAGCATGACCCACATGACCGGGCCCCACGAAAGGTTGAAGAAGAACACGTACAGGTTCGCGGCGATGAGTGCGATCGGCCCGCTTTTGCCCGTCAATTCGAGCACGTTGCCGGTTTTTACGATCGCGGTTGCGAACACGACAGCCATGGTGCCGAGCGTCAGCGCCATTCCAATGGAACCGATGGTCAGGAGCGGTTTTCTGCCGATCTTGTCAATAAGGTAGGTCGCGACAAGGCAGGCGGCGATACTGACCCCTCCGGTGATCACATTGATGAGCAGCGACTGGCTTTCAGTAAATCCGGCGGATTGCCAGAGGACCGCGCCATAATAGAAAACGACGTTGATACCGACAAGCTGCTGGAAGGTGGCAAGACCGATGCCGACCCAGACGATCGGCCGGACAACGGTTTTGGAATCGAGGATGTCGGTCAGCTTCGGCCGATGGTGGTCAGCCACGAGGGAAGCCTCGATCTCATTCACTTTGATTTGCGCTTCATCGGCTCCCATGAGTTTTTTCAGCACCGCAAGCGCCTTTTCTTTTTTCCGGCTCGCCACCAGAAAACGGGGGCTTTCCGGGATAAACAGCAATGCAAAGAAAAAAGCCAGTGAGGGAATAATCATGACCCAGAACATCCATCGCCAGGCCGGTAATCCGAATGCGAGTATGGCGGTTGATGCGCCGGCTTTCTGCGCCAGAAGATAATTGCTGAGGAACGACAGGGTTATGCCCGTGATAATGGCGATCTGCTGGACTGACGAGAGCGTACCGCGAAACTTCGCCGGAGTCACCTCACTGATGTAGGCTGGCGCAAGGACGCTGGCGGCGCCGACAGCCAGCCCGCCGAGCACGCGGAAAAAAATAAACTGGCCGGAGGTCATCGCAAGGCCCGCTCCGATGGAGTTAATAGCGAAACAGACTGATGCGATAATAAGAATCGTCCGCCGCCCGAACTTGTCGGCCAGCCATCCGGCAAAAAACGCTCCGACCGCGCAACCAAGGAGCATGCATGCGACGTTAAAACCCGTGCCGATGCTGGTTGAATGAAATGCCGCCCGAAGCCCGTCGACTGTCCCGTTGATCACGCCGCTGTCATAGCCGAACAGGAACCCCCCGATTGTGGCCACCAGGGTAATCAAGATGATAAAGACAAAATTCGTCGAACCTTTTTCTGACGTCATGTCAACGCCTCCCTCTTAGAAATGCTTATGTATTATTTATCAATAAGTCCCTTTGAACCACTTATTTGCGACGGTAACCGCGTCGCGTATCATATCTTCCGCTTTGGCGGTTTCGCGGTTGACAAGATATTTCATGAGCTTGGTTTCGTCGAGCTTTTGGGCCGCGTAATCGCACGCTTCCCATGAAAGTATGCTCCTGATGACGCGGTCGATGCCCTGTTCTTCATTGTCATAGGGCCGCGCCTGCATATCATGGCCCTTCCACCGGCTGAAGCCGGCGGCGCGAAGCAGTCCGGCAATGGCGATATTCATGCCATTGATCCGCGTGCCGTGATCGATATCGTATTTTCCGGGCCCGCCGAGGATGATCCCGTCATTGTACCCCTGGCTGTTTAAATGCATGTGGACCATTGCATTATTGTCGAGTTCTTCAACGGAATCATACACGTGGTCCAGTCCGATCATTTCCGAATGGCCGAATTCCTTGTTGACGCCTTTCTTTGTGATGTTTATCCCATATTCCTTTTCAAGCCTTTTCCAGAAAACAATCGCGCTCGCGACCGTGGGAAGGAGCATGGCTGGATGGCCTTCGTTTGGCTTGGGTTCTATGGCCATGAAGAGTTTGCCCCCGGATTTGGCCTCGTATTTGCAAAGACCGGCCACGCTTTTCTTAAGGTTCGCGTACATTGTTTTGATCGCGATCGAGGCGATGTCGTAGCCGTAGGAGCCGTTCCAAAGGACTAATGTCGGGAAGGCGCCCTGGTTCTTATGCCATGCTTTTTTGAGCGGACCATAGGCCAGATCGACCGTTTTGGTCCCCAATTCCTCGGCCTTTTTCCGTTCATCATTGTCAAGTGACGCAATGCCTCCGTAGGCAAAATGCGTGTGCGCGCCGGGGGTTATCATGGCCAGATGCATTTTTGCGTCAAGAAGAGCGTCCGCGAGCAACGGGGCTGTTTTTTCATCGATTTCGCTGTTGTAATGCACTTCAAAACCCAGTTCAACGGAATCCGGGATACGAGGCCTGATGGCGTCCCTGATTAATTGGACCGATTTAATCGTGTCGAAATTTTCACTGTCCCATTTTTTTCTGATATCGGCGGGGACAAATCCTCCCTTGCCTGCATTAAAGGTCCATCTGCATACGCTATGCAGGGATTTTGCATCGCTCATAGATTTGATCCTTCCTTTGAAATGATTATAAAATAAAGCATGTTATGATTTCGCAACCAACTCTTTCCAACGCCCGTAGGTATCGTCGTAAACGCTTTTCAGTTCATTGTTCGGCTGAATACGGTTAACGACCTTTAAATTGGAAAATGCTTGATTGAATCCTTTATAGATACCGGCACCCACCCCGGCGCCTCGCGCCGCGCCCTGCGAACCGTCGGTATTGTAAAGCTCAAGGTGCGCCTGGGCCGACGTCGCGAACACCTCAGCAAACAGAGGGCTCTGGAACATGTTCGCATGGCCGGCCCGCACGACGTGTATTGAAACGCCCATTTCACGCATGACATCAAGACCGTAGCGTAAAGCGAAAACAATGCCTTCTTGCGCGGCTCTGAGCAGATGGCTCTGGGTGTGCACCGAAAAGTTAATCCCGTTTATGGAAGCCTGGATCGCGCGGTTCTCGAGGGTTCGTTCGGCTCCATTCCCATAGGGAAGGACAAGGAGACCGTCGCATCCGGCGGGGGCCTGCTGCGCAAGGCCGTTCATCCGATCATAGGTCATGCCGGAGCCGCACAACGTCGTGCGCATCCAGCGGTTAAGTATCCCGGTACCATTAACGCATAAGAGAATGCCATAACGCGGCGAATCCGGCGAGTAATTGACATGGACGAAAGTGTTGACTCTGCAGGCCGGATCATATTTGGACAAATCGGTAACGCCGTACACAACGCCGGATGTTCCGGCCGTTGCGGCGATTTCGCCCGGGTTGAGCACGTTGAGCGAAAGAGCATTGTTCGGCTGATCACCGGCCCTGTATGCTATCGGGGTTCCGGCGGACAGTCCAAGTTCATCGGCCACATCCTTCAAAACTCCTCCTTGAATTGAAAAGGTCGGAGCGACTGAAGGAATCATGTCATGAGGAATGCCGTAATTGTCCAAAACAAAATCAGCTCGTTCATGCCGTTGAAAATCCCACATGATTCCCTCTGAGAGTCCCGAAGGCGTTGTTGCTATTTCTCCGGTCAGCTTCATGGCAATATAATCGCCCGGAAGCATGATCTTGAAAATTTTATCGAATACTTCGGGCTCATTGTCTTTGACCCATTTTAATTTAGAGGCTGTAAAATTCCCGGGGGAATTGAGCAGATGGCTTAAACATTTTTCGTTTCCAATATCTGAAAAGGCCTTATTTCCGATGTCAACCGCTCGGGAATCACACCAGATTATTGAAGGCCGAAGGGGCCGTTTTTGATCGTCTACCAAAACTAATCCATGCATTTGATATGAAATACCGATTGCCTTTACATCACGAAGATTGACCCTTGTCTTTGACCGTATTTCGGCGGTCGCTTTTTTGACATGTTCCCACCAGGTGGTAGGATGTTGTTCAGCCCATCCCGGCTTTTGGGCGATTATTTCGAGCTCTTTTTGGGGAGAAATTGCGGAGGCAATGACTTTTCCGGTTTCCGATTCAAGAAGGGTCGCTTTTATTGATGAGCTTCCGATGTCGTAACCGATTAAATAGCCATTACCGTTCATAAAAAGGATGCTCCAAAGAAAATGAAGTTTTGAAACCTGTGAAAAGAATGCTCAATAATATATAAAATTCCATAGAATAGGTATTGAAATATTAATTAAAATAAAACCGAACATCGGAGAGTCACCAGTTTGGTATTTGTTGATTGACAAGGTCGTCGTAGGTTTCACGTTTTCTGATGCAGCTATACGTCGATCCGTCCACAAGGATTTCACATGAGCGGGGCCTTGAATTGTATTGGGAGGACATTGAAAACCCGTATGCTCCGGCGCTTTTGACCGCCAGGGCCGCCTGTTGTTCAAGAAGCTCGATTTCCCTGCCTTGTGCAAGGAAATCCGACGATTCGCATATCGGGCCGACTATATCGGCGGTTATCATCGTCGGCGTCCTCGGCATAGTGACAGGAACGATCTCGTGGAACGCATCGTAGAGCGGCGGCCGGATAAGATCGTTCATTCCCGCGTCGCAGATGTAAAAGACTTTCTCCTCGGCTTTTTTGACATAGGTTATCGTTGTCAGCAAAACGCCGGAATTACCGACGATGGAT
>JBAVGL010000584.1:0-9879 GCA_049684795.1 Chitinivibrionales bacterium
CTATATTACTAATTTTGTTTGCTCAGATTCAAAATATATCAACGGTGGAGATATCGCTCTGGCTGTTCCGGCAAAAACTGGCTTCCAGGTTGATAACGTTATCATGACAGACCAGTTCCAACCGGGCGCGCCCATAACATACTACAACGACAATTTTGCCTCCGGCAATACCCAGGGATGGTATTTTAGCGGGCTGAACGTGACCACAACGTTCTCGTCAGGTTCTTTAACCATTGCAAACAATGACGTTTCGCCGGCGGACCCTTATATCAGCGGAAATTTCAATCAGGCGTCTTTACGCGTAATCGCCACGCATAAACAAGGCGTTGGATTTTACGGGCTTGCCTTTTTCCATTTGGCTCCCGGGCCGGACGGAGACACCGTAAAATCATATCTCTTTCTTATCGATTCGGCGCGGGACTACGCCTCCGGTCTCATGGATTCCTCTTCGATTGCCTCGGTGCAAACTTCTATAGTCCACGGCGACATCGACACGCTTGAGGTGCTGCGGTTTTCAAATAAGTACAAATTCAATATCAATACCACTTTTATGAACGATTCTTTCCCGCTCCTTGCGCCGGGCAGAATTGACGTTGCCGGTTTGTATATCGGCGGCAAAACCACCGTTTCGTTTCAGGAATTTTCCATCGGCGGCGACAGCACTGGAAATTTCACTTCAATAATCAATGGCCCCAGATTTCACGGGAATACCGCGGGGCCCATTTCAAGAATTATGGGAAATAACTTCGCGGTCTTTGACCTAAAGGGCCGGATCTTGAAACTCGGCAGTGGAAATTATCTTGAAACCATAAAGATGCTGCCATCGGGAATGTATATCGTGAGGCCGACGCGGAATACCATGGTTGCGCCTGAAAAAAGTTTTACGAATGTTAAATAGCGTCCGCCCCCTAAATCCCCACCTCAACCCGCTCTTAGAGCACCCTTCTCCTTAACAAGGAGAAGGGCAGGGGATGAGGTTTAAAAAGCACAAAGAGCTCCGGATCAAATCATCCGGAGCTCTTTGGACGTATAAACGTAATTTTTATGATCCTACTTTGACATCGCCTTCAGGCATTTCATGCAGATTTTCATTTTTTTTGATGTCCCGTCGATTTTGGACTTTATCGTTCGCAGGTTTGGAATAAAAAGTCTTTTTGTTGTGTTATGCGCATGGGAAACCGTGTTGCCCGTCGTGGGATGCTTTCCGCACACTTCGCATGTTTTGGACATAAAATCCTCCTCGGGGTCTGTAATTCCTAAAAAATGGATTATAAATATATATTATTTCAGCTTTAACCGGGTTGATTTTTTAAATCCCTCGTCATATATTAATCCCTATGATTGAAGTGCTAAAACCGTTTTATAATGCCGTGCTTATGCCCGCGGCAAGGATTTTTGCCAGGGCCAAAATTTCCCCTAACGTAATCACCTTTGTTGGGCTTTGCCTTTCGGCAGCGGCCGGATGGTTTGCCGCGACCGGAAAATGGAACCTTGCGGCGGTTTTCATCATTATAGGATCGTGTATGGACGGGCTTGACGGATTAATAGCCCGGCTTTATGACAAAAAAAGCGCTTTCGGCGCCATATTCGATTCAACCGCGGACCGTCTCACGGAAATATTCTGGCTCTTGGGAATTTTCATTTTCTTTGTCAGGCGCCCCGTTTGGGGCGCCATGCCTTTGTTTTGTGCGTTCTTAGCGATTACCGGTTCCCTCATGGTAAGCTATGTGCGGGCTCGGAGCGAAGGGGCCGGCGTTCCCTGCGCTTCCGGCATTCTGCAGCGTCCGGAGCGAATAGTGGTTATTGGCCTGTGTTTTTTCGGCGGCCCGAAAATAATGCAATGGGGGCTCGCGCTCATCGCAGGCCTGGCATACGCCACCGTGGTCCAGCGAATACTAATCGCGTACTCGCTAAGCAAAAAAGCAAATATTTTTCAGGAACAATAACCATGTTTCTATTCTCCCGGAATTTTCTCCACGACTTCCGTTTCAACCCCAAGCAGGCGCTGGAATCGCTCAAGGAGCGGAAGAGCAGGATCATGTATCCTCTCGTAAAATTCATCATATTCTGGCGGATTGTTTTTTCGGAATATTTTCTTAACGCATGCATAACCCGCGCTTCGGCCCTGGCGTATGCTCTGCTGCTTACGCTGATACCGCTTCTGGCTGTTGTGGCCTTCATGGCCGCAAGCATCATGGACATTCATCCGAAACAGGTTGAAGCGTTGCTGTCGCACTTTCTTCCCTTCGCTCCCAAAACACTGCTCGAACACATAAGCTCCTTTTTTTCAAATGCAAAAAAGCTCCGGGGAATCGGTATTTTCGGATTCATCATAGTGAGCGTGGGCCTGTTCGGGCTGGTTGAAGAATCGCTTAATACCATCTGGAAAGTCGTGCATTCACGATCATTTTTCGTCAGGCTCAGGTCTTTTACCATGGTCATGGTTTACAGCCCCATTTTGTTTTTCGCCTCTTTTCAAATCAGGCGCAGCGTATGGCTCGATCTGATGTCAGGGTACTTTTTCCCGATCGATATTGTCCCTTTTCTATTGACCGTTCTGGCTTTTACCGTTTTTATCTGGTTTGTTCCCAATACAAAAGTGCCTTTTAAATCGGCGATCCTGGGAGGGGTCGTCGCCGGAGGCCTGTTTGAATTGGAACGGCACTGGTTCGATTCCTACGTGCATTTGTCCCTGCAGGCGCAATCCATTTACGGCGCCTTCGGCATCCTCCTCTTCTTCCTGGTATCCCTTTTTCTGGTTTCGCTTTTCGTGCTCTTCGGCGCGGAGGTCGCCTATGTGCACCAGAATTTCCCGCCGCTCGTGCGCGCAAAAACGCGCTGGGACAGGCGCGTGGGCGATTACCGGATGTACTTCGCCCTGCGGATCATGATCGATGCCATTGCATCATTTTATTTCAAGAAATCCCCGCCGACGCTTTTGCAAATAATGAAAAAGTTCGAAATGACCGAAACCCAGGCCCAGGGAATAATCAAATCGCTCATGCGCAGCGGGTTCCTGCATGTCATCGGCGGCAAAGACGCCTACGTCCCCACACGTGATTTTTCCCAGACCCTGGTCGTTGAAGTGGTTGACGCCATCGAAGACGAGGGCCGTAAAATCGCCGTATCTCCCGACGATTATACAAAAAATTTCATCGGAAAATTCATCGCGAAAACCATGTGCCGGAACACCACGGGCGGTTACGGCGATCTGACCTTTGAAAAGCTCGTGTTGGAATTGGAGCAGGGGGAAAAAAAGTTTATACGCGTGGATAAGGGATTATGAAATTTCCATTCATTTACCGATGAGTCAAGTTGAACCGATAGGGCAAGTTTTAGTAAGAATCTTTTCGGTCTTTAATGGTTATAATAAAAACCATGAATTTATTCGTATCAATAGTATAGAAAAGCCGATACCCCCCAATACGATATCTATAGAAATGACTTAAATCGCCCTTAAGTTTTTTTATATTTGGTCCGAAGAAAGGATTTTGACGCAATTGTGGGTAAATATAATCCACTATTTTTGAATGCAAAGATCGGAATTGAGATTTTTGGATAAGCTTCCGGAAGGATTCTGTCTCCGCAACAAGAAAATCAGCCGACAATTTTGTATCTCCTTGATTTTATTTCTTTCTCTCCATGTTTTAAATCTTCAAGTAAATTATGATCTTGGAGGATTTCTTTCATTTCATCATCAGAAACATAAGTATCCTGAGAAAGAAATGAAAGCGTGGCATATTCTAAAAAATTGGAGATGGTTCTTCGTGAACCATGGGCAGCTTTTTTAAACATCTGATATACGTCATCATTAATTCTTAGTGTAATGGTTTTGTGCATATCTTCCTCCTGTATTCAAATATATTCAATTTTATTCAATATTGCAAGTATTTATGGAAACATTATAATTGCCGGGATGTACGTTAAAAGCATGCGCAAGCTGTTCCGCCCGTCTTTTTCCTATTTCAACTTTGTTGTTTTCAAGAAGACTAATGTTCGTTGCATTTATTTTACAGCGTTTTGCCAGTTCTTCTTGAGTCCATTCCTTTAATTCACGAAGCATCTTGATCACTTCGCCGGTGGTCAAAACAGCATGCTGTTTGGCAGGTCCGAAATTTTTCTTATTAATTTTGCTCATTTTATTTTCCCTTAGTCGCTGTAGCTGAATTATATACGCGTCCAGGGTATATAATTCCTGCGTACAGAGACTTATCTGCCCTCAGGCAGGTTAACATATAGGGAAAGGAAGGTCGCCATGGACGGTGTAACAAACAATGTGGCCCAGTCCGTTGAAGCGGTCAATCAAATTCTGCAGACCGCGACGCAGGCAACGATCGCATTGGACAAAAAGATGCTCCTGGCCACTACTGAAATGGCGGTGGGACAGGAGCTTGGCAAAGGGCAGAATGTCGATGCGACAGGATAGATTTCCAACGCCGTGGTGGGTAAGCGCTCTTCTTTTTTTATTTCTCCTTTTGCCTTCCGTTTGCGCGAAAACCCGATGGAGCAGCCTTCATCTCGTGCCGGACGCCGATTTCCTGTACGGCGGCCAATACGTCATTGACGGCGAAGGCTATTATTTCAATGATTCCCTGAAGAAAAAAGCGGTCATCAATCCAACCGCCCTGGTCGACATAGGCGTCATCGAATGGGTCAATCTTGAACTGGGATATGCCGGAGGCCCGACGCTGGGCTTCAAGGCCCGCCTGCTGGGGGAAACCGGCCCGTACGTGCCCTCGATTGCGATAGGCGCCCACAACATAATTACCAGCAAGGAAGCCAACTATTTCAGCAGCAAAGACTCGGACATGGCCAATGAGTTCTATCTGGTATTCTCAAAAAGCGTCGAACCGCTTAAAATGAGGCTGCATTTAGGGCTCCAGACGATTCCGGGATCATCGACGGAGCAGGTGAACCCGTTTTGCGCCCTTGAGGAATATTTCGGAACGGGGTTCTATGCAACCCTTGAGGTTGAGCGCAGAAAACGGGCGTTCTGGCCTTCGCTGTTCGGTTCCTGGAGAATACTGCGGAAAAAATTGGAGATATCGGCCGGCGTGGTCGCGATCAACCGCATGCTGTTCAACAAGAACAACAAGTTCGATTTTTCGTTGACGTCCTCGGATTCCTCGGGGTTCGTCCGTCCCGGCATCTGGTTCGGTCTTCGCTATTGCGGAGACATCGGTTTCGGGAAAAAAGGCGCGTTCTCATCGGTGGACGACAGGCTCGACCTCGAAAAAAACCACATCGAAGAATTGAGAAGCGAAATCGACACTTTGAAAAGGGAAGTCGCCGAACACCGGAGGAAGATGGCGTTTGTCAATAATTCGCTCAGCACGCTCACCGACAGCGTGCTGTCGGACAAAAACCGCATGCGGTCGGTGCTGCTCGAGAAAATAATCGCGCTCAGGTCCCTGTATGAATCGGAACCGTTCGATCCGGAACAGGCGCGGCAGATAATACGGCAAATCGTCCTGCTCAAGGAAGACGCGCTCCCCTCGCTCAAGGAATTCGTCACCGATAAAACGCAGGACCGTCAGGTGCGATTGCTCGGTATTTCGCTCATAGGCGACATAGGCGGCACCGGCGCGTCGGACATTCTTCTGGACGTTCTCAGCCAGTCGGAAGACCCCGACATCAAGATCGAAATACTCATCGCCCTTGGGAAAATGAAGGAGACCCGCGCGGTGTACGTCATGGAACAATTGGCGAATGATCCAACGGACGTCGTGGCTTTTACGGCGCAGGAAGTGCTGCAGAAGCTGGCGAGGGAAAAAGGAATAAAGCTTTCGTCGGAACTGAAAATGCGCCCCGTGGCCATGCCCGAATCGACGGCGATAGCCGAAGAAAAAATCCCCGTTTTGAACGCGCGGGACACCATGTCGGTAAAGGCCAAAAATATGCGGTCCAAGCAGGCGCAGAAGCCGGCCGCCGATTCGGTCCAGGCAATGAAGGGAGGGAAACCCGCGAAGACGGCTCCCGCCGTTGACAGCGCAAAAACAGCTTCTGTCAATAAGGCCCGCGCGGGCGACAGCCTTGCGGTAAAAGCCCAAAGCTCCCCTGATGACGTATGGGGCGTCCAGGCGGCTGATTCCTCAAAAACGGGCGCCGGCAAAAATACCCCTTCGCAATCATCAGCGACCGATACGTCCGCGCTCAAACGCGCAGCGGGCGACACGACCGCCGTCGCGGGGACCGCGGGAAGAAATACGGGCAAAGCCAATGCAACCCCGGGAAAGCAGGTTGTCAAGAAGGCGAAAAACACCCCACCGTCGCCGCCCGTTGACGACAAAAACTGGTAGGACTCCGTAAATACCTCAACCCGCCTTCGGCGCCCTTCTCCTTACCAAGGAGAAGGGTAGGGGATGAGGTTCCTACTGGTAATTTACAAACTGAATAAGCTTATCGGCGGCCTGGTCCATGACCTGCTGCAGGGAAGCGCCGAGGATCGATTGTGAAAATCGCGCGTTTTTCAGGTTAAGCTCCAATGTGCCGATTTTCTGCCATGAATTTTCCTTGGAATTCCTTCCCCTGGCTTCGCCGGAAAAAGTGTTGTCGGACACCATTTTCTTTTCCGCCACGTCGATCAACTGGACATGGAGACGGACCTTTGCGATATAATACTCATTGTACTCATCGGCCGCAACGGTGATTTCCGCGTGCTGGACGATATCAAAATCCTCAATGGCCCCGAGAATGACAAAACGGGCCTTTTTTTCCGCGCCGAGTTTCAGCGGGTCCGCGGCGCCGGTGTCCGCGTTTTCAACGATGATGTTTTTATCCGCCTGCTTGAGCTGTTCCGTCAATTGCCGGGCGAGCGTCGGTCCGATGTGCCACTGGCCCGAATAGTTTGATCGGTTTTCAAAAGGCAGAACCACCAGCCTGTCGTTGAACCCGCCGGCAAGGATCTGGTGGTCGCGGTTGGCCCTGGCGATTTGCAGGGCCAATTCCCGTTCGATGACCGGTTTAGGCACCCACGTTTCAAGGTCGGCAATGTCTTTATCGAGCAGCAGTTTACCGGTGATAGGGTCCGTTTGTATCTCCACACGCGTCTGGAACCCGGCGCTGATGAAGGAAGAAACGTTTTTTAAAATATTGCCCACGAGCACGGTGCCGTTGATCACCTCGACGGACGTGGCCCCGTTTTTATTGTCGACTTCAACGGCAAACGACGTTCCCCGGACCGAAACGACGGCGGTGGGCGTATAGACCTTGGTGTCGAATGTCTTTGTCAATGCCTTCGGCAGGACCTCTTTTATGATGAAGAACACCGCGCCGTACAGGATCGTCACATGCGCGGAAATGACGTTCGTTTCGGAGGACTCGTACAGGTTTATCAGCACCTGACTGTTCGCATGGACGAACGACGTGGCGCCGTCGGGCCAGGAAATCCGGAGGAATGATTTATCACGGGCCCGGACAATATCGTTATTGCCGAGCTTCGAGCCGAGCGCGATGGGCCTCCATTGCTGCTGACCGGATTTCTGCACTTCGGCGGCCCCGGTCAGCGAATCGACGGTCGCGCATGCTTCCCTGGCGCCGGCAAAGGATGAAGCAAAGAGCGCAAGGGACAAAACAACCGCTTTGGAAAACGAATAATAATTCATGAAGGTCCTTTTCAATAAAAAATATCCTTTTAAGTATACCACAAAATTGACGGATAATGCAAGCAACAATATTGAAGAATTGCCTGAAAAAAACGCGTTAAGTAATTTTAACCAGAAGAAGGAATCACCTCAACCCGCTCTTCGAGCACCTGCCTGCGCTACCGCTTCGGCAGGCAGGCCCTTCTCCTTACTAAGTAGAAGGGCAGGGGATGAGGTAAAAGAGAGGGCTCAGAGGGCGAAAAATTCATGAAAAAAATAGAGTCTTGTCAACTTTGCAAAGGAGTTTCACCATGTCCAATCCATTACGTAGTTTGACCACCGTCCAGGGCAGGCGCATGGCGGGCGCGCGGAGCTTATGGCGCGCCAACGGCATGAAGCAAGAGCAGTTCGGCAGGCCGATAATCGCAATTGTCAATTCCTTCACCCAGTTCGTTCCCGGGCACGTCCATCTCCACGAGATAGGGCAGAAGGTCAAGGCAATGATAGAAAGCAAAGGGTGCTTTGCGCCTGAATTCAATACCATCGCCATCGACGACGGCATCGCCATGGGGCACAGCGGCATGCTTTACTCGCTGCCGTCGCGGGAGCTCATCGCCGACAGCGTCGAATACATGTGCAACGCCCACATGGTCGACGCCATGGTCTGCATATCGAACTGCGACAAAATCACGCCCGGCATGCTCATGACGGCCATGCGTTTGAACATCCCGGCGATATTCGTTTCGGGCGGTCCGATGGAGGCCGGAAACTGGCGCGGCAAAAAGTACGATCTGGTCGACGCGATGGTCATGGGCGCCGACGATTCGGTCCCGGAGAAGGACCTCGCGGAGCTTGAACTCGCGGCCTGTCCCACGTGCGGGTCGTGCTCCGGCCTCTTCACGGCCAACTCGATGAATTGCCTGACCGAGGCGCTGGGCATGTCTTTGCCCGGCAACGGCACGGTCCTGGCTACGCACACGAACCGGATGAAGCTGTTCGAAAAGGCCGCGGCCCGCATCGTCGAAATTGCGCGGGCATATTACGAACAAGGCGACGACAGCGTGCTGCCGCGGTCGATCGCCACGCGCACGGCGTTCCTCAACGCCATGACCGTGGACATCGCCATGGGAGGGTCGACGAACACGGTGCTGCACCTTCTGGCGATCGCGCGCGCCGCAGGGGTCCGGTTTACCATGAAGGATATCGACGCGCTTTCAAAAAAGGCGCCGGTGCTCTGCAAGGTCGCGCCGAGTTCGCATTACCATGTCGAGGACGTCAACCGCGCCGGCGGCATCATGGCCATCATGGCCGAGCTTGCCCGGGCCGGACTGCTCGACACATCCGTCGGCCGCGTGGACGCAAAGACGCTGGCCTTGGCCATCGGGGCGAACGATGTTTTGGGCAAGGACGTTTCCGCGGAGGCGATTGACAATTACAAGAGCGCGCCCGGCGGCCAGGGCCGCAACCTCGTCATGGCTTCGCAATCGGCCATGCACGCGGAACTGGACCTGGACCGTGTCAGCGGATGCATACGCGACATTGCGCATTGCTACGTCAGGGACGGCGGGCTGGCGGTGCTTTTCGGCAATATCGCGCGCAAGGGCTGCATCGTCAAGACTGCGGGCGTCGATGAATCGCTGTTCGTTTTCCGCGGCCCGGCGAAGGTTTTTTCGTCGCAGGAAGAATCGAGCGAAGGCATTCTGGGCGGGAAGGTAAAGGCGGGCGACGTGGTGGTCATACGCTACGAGGGCCCGAAGGGCGGCCCCGGCATGCAGGAAATGCTGTACCCGACTTCATATCTTAAATCAAAACACCTCGACAAGCAGTGCGCGCTCATCACCGACGGACGGTTTTCCGGAGGCACGTCGGGGCTTTCGATATGCCACGTTTCGCCCGAGGCCGCGTCGGGCGGGGAAATCGCGGTGCTGAAAAACGGCGACGTCATCGAAATCAATATCCCCAAACGGACGATCAACGTTAAATTGACAAAAAAAGAATTGGACGGCCGCCTTAAAAAAGAAAAGGCAAAAGGTAAACAAGCCTTCAAACCCAGGCGCAAAAGGGTTGTTTCCGAGGCCTTGCAGGTCTATGCGCGGTTCGTGTCGTCGGCGGACATTGGCGCGGTGAGGTCCTTACCGAAGAATTAAAGCGTCCTGTTCTGCGGGGCATGCAATTTTTAAAAAACATCTTGTAAAAAACAATTTTAGCGTATACTTTAGATAGATAAAGACAAGGAGAGTTTTGTATGCTCAGCACAGTTACGGTCAGAGGGCAGACCGCCATTCCGGCCGTTATT
>JBAVGL010000585.1:0-1644 GCA_049684795.1 Chitinivibrionales bacterium
CGGATAAAAACTTCATTTCCGTTAATATCGACAAATTCGCAATCTCCCCCGTCCGCGACAAGAATTGGTTTAATGTCCTTCTGAATCACCTCACGAATTTTATCAATCTTTTGAAGCATAGTCAAGGGGATCGTCGCGGCTGGTTGCGAAGTGTCCGAGGGGCCGTTGATTGCATCGAGGATTTGTTGGATCTGTTCCCTGCAGCCTCCGCAACCGCCGCCCGCTTTCGTAAAATTAGTCACATCGTCGACTGTTTTTAAATTGTTTCCCTTGATAGCGCGTTCGATTTCCTTGTCGGTCACGTTAAAACACGTGCACACGACGGCGCCTTCTTTTTCTATAGGAGTTGTTTTTGTTCCGCCCGTTTTGTAATAGGAAATGGCCGCTTCCAATGCCTCCTGTCCCATCACTGAGCAGTGCATTTTTTCTTTTGGAAGGCCGTCGAGCGTCGCCGCGATGTCCTTGTTGGTGATTTTCGAAGCTTCATCGAGGGTCTTGCCTTTGCATAGTTCGGTCAAAGCGCTTGCCGAAGCAATTGCACTGCCGCAACCGAAGGTCTTGAATTTAATGTCGGCGATCTTTTTTTGATCGTCAAGTTTAAAAGTCAGCCGAAGGGCGTCTCCACAGGTAATATTGCCCACTTCCCCCATGCCGTCGGGATTATCTATTTCCCCGACGTTGCGGGGATTGAGGAAATGGTCGCGAACTTTGTCCGAATAATCCCACATAGACACCTCTATTCTCTCTACACTATATGTACGCCTTGTACGTGAGAAATATTGAATGCTTCTTTAAAAAGGGCAATAAAATTATTAATGATTTCATCCCCCTTGTCCGCTATAAACGGAATACGACCGGCCCCGGCCTTTCCGTGGCCGCCGCCGCCGCCATTCATGGCCTTGGCTATTTTTTCAGAGTTTATGCCGGCTTCGTCACGATTTTTGGACCGGATTGAAAAAAATATATTTTTTTTGAAAACGCCCGAGCAAATTGTTATTTCGTTGTTTTCAAGACTGTGGAAAAGATCCACTATTTCCCCCACAAAGTCCGGTGAAGAAACCTGCCCCAGGTGGATGTACCCTACCGATTCAAATATGATCATGGACTGGGCCGCCCTGTAGAGCATCTTGAAAAATTCAACATCACGGTCCGGGTGCTCAATCCTCGACAAAAGACGGTGATCCATTTTGTCAAAGAGTATTTTATAACACGCAAGGTCTTCCGAGGAAGTGTCTCGTCCCATGTCTCCGGTATCGGTCATGATTCCATAAAAAAGGCCGGTGGCAAGTTTTGCCGGAATCGGACAGCATGCGCCGAGCAGATACTCGGTGACCATTGTTGAGGTCGCGCCGATTTCTTTTCGGACATCATGAAAAAAGGGAGGGTTGTCCGGTATGGTTACCCGGTGATGATCTAAAACCGCATTGACGCGAATGGACGCCGGAAGAGAGACGTTGTTGTTTCCCGGGAAGCAATCAACCACAATGATGCAATCGTAATCTTTTATTTCGAGCAGCACATAAGGAATGGTACGGATGTTCAAGTACCTGATCATCGCGCGATTTTCCGCCCGGCCCACGAACCCGCCGAACGAAATGATGGAATTTTCCATTCCCCAGAACGAAAGGAGATGAGCAATACCAT
>JBAVGL010000586.1:0-6252 GCA_049684795.1 Chitinivibrionales bacterium
GATTATTTCCTGGTGGATGTTATTTTATGTCATGATAAAACGCGGGAAAATTGATAAAGTATGTCAAGAACCAGCATAGGAAAGCTCACGCGATTGACGCTTATGGCGGCATTTATTACCATGCCCGGATTGGTATTCCCGGAACCTATCATCATCACGGGCAACATGGTTCCCGCGTTTCTTGGCAAACCTATCGACCGTCTTCGGATTGTGGATCACAACAACAAGGCAATTCCGTTTCAAATAGACCAGGTCCTTGCCGACGACGACTACGTTTGTCCCAGCGGTAAGGAACCCAATAAAGGCAGCGGTTCGCTCGATACCGCGGACGAGATCGTTTTCTTGTGGGAGGACGCGGATACGGCCCTCGCGCGCGGTCCTGATACATCGGTTTCAGGGCCCGATTCCGCAAAGCGTTTGCGGCCCGAACGCGTGACCATTGAGCATCCTTCCCAAAAAAGGTGCGTTTATCTCACTGATGATCCGGATATTCCGCTTTCACCCGCGCATTATATAAAATACGACGAAAATAAGGAGACATTTTCAACGCCGTGCTACTGCGGCGCCTTCGGACGCAACAGGTTCCATTTTATTAATGCAAGCGTAAAAGATTTTGCCCGGGATTCTTTTTTTCAGCTGACCAACGAGCTGCGCGTGAAAATCTACCTCCGTGCCTTATGGGGGCTGTTGCCATTGACATATTCGGAACATAATATCGTGTGCCTTGTAAAAAGATTCAAGCTGGGCCCCATTCGTCTGATCCGCCGGGGCGATTTTCATCTTAATCTCGGCTTGTGGATGAAAGGGAGCCATGCGGCCGTTAACCAGCTCTGTTACCCTGACATGGTTAAAGTCCCCGTCTATCTGCATCTGCCGGTGCGCTTCAAATCGCTGTTTGGCCAGGCTTATATTGAAATGACGCCGGTGATAAACGACAGCGCGCGGCATTTTTCCTTCAGAGTGCCGCAAAACGATATTTTATTTTCATTTAACGGATCGAGAAGGATCGACACGCTTGTCCCGATAAATCCCAATCATAGTTTCATGACCGTTGATAACGGCGCCGCGGGGTACGGTTGGCTCCTGGAAGCGAACATGCAGGAAGCCTATTTGGGCGGAAGCGGCTATGTGTTCTGCCGGCCTACCGACAGGGCCGGTCTGGCGCATTGCGGGTATCGCCTTGCGGTGCGTGATTTACCAAAAGGGTATTATTTGATAACAAACTGGGTATTATTTTCCAGAAGCGGCGCGGCCGCTTTCGCGCTGGAAGACGCTTACGATTGTGTTAAGAACAAGGCGGTCATTAAAATCGGGGCACGGTCGGGCCTTTTGTTCAATCAATTGACAAAAGCACAAAAATACCTCCGGAAATAGAACCAAAAATGAAAAAGACCAATGCCTCAAATCAAAGACTTGAAAACTGCTCGTTGTCGCAGTTGTGTTCCCTGATCAGCGGCTACAGGGTTGCCTTTGAAGACGTGGCCGATTTTATAGAAAACAAGACATATGCCTTCTGCACAAACGGGCACTATGGCCTGGCCGTCATCGAACTGACGAAATTGGCCAGGTTTTTTGAGGAGATGCCCGATAAGAACGATGAAAACTGCCGTGATCTCGCGGATGTCTATATTTTAATCGGGGAAATTTGCCAGTACGTTAATAAATTCAAGGAGAGTATCGAATGGTTCAGTAAAGCGGCGATTGTGGCGGACCGCTATGCGGTTCCCTACCATAATCTGGCAACGGCATATATTGAATTGGGTGATGACGCCAGCGCCATCCGCAGCCTGGAACAGGAGATCGTCCTGGAGCCGGGGAATTACTTTTCCGCGCTCCGCCTCGCTGATCTATATGAACAGCAGGGGTTTAATGAAAAAGCGGAAACATGTCTGGAAAAAATACTGGAACGTAATCCGGAAAATATTAAAGCGCTTCACAAATTAATAACCCACTACGAAGAAAAACATCCGGAAGCCGGCGTGGAATTGCTCCGAAGAAGGCTTTTGGGCATTCGAAAGGAATTTAATGAAATGGAGATCGTGATTCGCACGTTCCATTTGTGCAAGGAATCGCGTTTTGCAGAAGCGCTTGAGTTTATCGCCGGGGAATTCAAGAAATCCCCCGCAATGTCCATGCTTCATCTGCTCAAGGCGCATGTTCTCGGTGAAACGCACCAGTTTTCCCTTAAGAGGCGCGAGCTTATAGAATTCAAAAAAACCTGCTTCGGCAAAATGAAATTCATAGAGAACAAGCTTGAGGAATTTAAGCACATATTCGGTGATAAGGCCGTTTCCCGGCTTGAAAAAATACTCATGATTTCCCGTGTCCATTCCGCTCAGGAAACGGGTGAAGGAACAATTTAGCAAAGGTTTTAGGGGAACTGCACATGCCTTCGACGATCAGGGTTCGTTTCGCCCCATCACCTACGGGATATTTACATGTTGGAGGCGCAAGAACAGCGCTGTTTAATTATCTTTTTGCCCGTCATCATCAGGGAACATTTATTCTGCGTATCGAAGACACGGACCGGAGCCGCTTCCAGGAAGGCGCCTTGGAAGAGATATACCGGAGTTTGCAATGGCTCGGCCTCGACTGGGACGAAGGGCCGGGAAAGGACGCCGGTTTTGGCCCTTATATTCAGTCTCAGCGTGTCAGCCTTTACCGTTCCTTCGCGGAACAGCTTTTAAAGGAAGATAAAGCGTACCGGTGCTTTTGCACGGCCGAAAGGCTGGCGCAGGTCCGCCTTGACCGTGAAAAAGCAAAACTGGCCACGGGTTATGACCGTTTTTGCCGCGATCTTCCGGCGGCCGAGCAGCGGAAACTGCTCGATACAGGAACGCCGTTTGTCGTTCGTTTGAAAGTCCCGCCCGACCGGAAGGTCGTTTTCAACGATTTCATCCGCGGTCCCATCGAATATTCAACCGAGGTGCTTGACGATTTAGTATTACTCAAGTCCGACGGTTTTCCCACGTATCATTTGGCAAACGTGGTTGACGATCATTGCATGAAGATTTCCCATGTGCTCAGGGGTGATGAATGGATAGCCTCAACACCGCGCCATGTTCTTATTTATGGGGCCTTTGGTTGGGAGATGCCGCAGTTCGCCCATATGCCCGTGATTCTTTCTTCCGATGGCGGCAAGCTGTCGAAACGTAAGGGGGCCGCATCGGTCATGGACTACAAGCGCGCGGGTTTTCTGCCCGAAGCCTTGTTTAATTTCCTGTCCCTGCTTGGCTGGTCTCCGGGCGATGGCGACGAACGCGAAAAGATGTCGCGCAAGGAACTCATCGAAGCCTTTTCACTGGAGCATATTTCACCCAAAGCATCGGTATTTGATGAAAAGAAACTGGATTGGATGAATGGGCGTTATCTTGAAGAAACCGGAGCGGAAAAAATCGTTGAAGACGTTGCGCTTCTGTGGAAGGAAAAAGGCATGATTAGGCAGGAGCAATCTTTCGATGACCCATATTTAAAAACCGTGGTTAATCTGCTGAAAGGACGTTCCAAACGCCTTACCGAAATAGCCGAAAATTCCGGATATTTTTTTGTTGATCCCGTACGTTACGAAGAAAAAGCCGAAAGAAAATATTTTACCAAAGACACCGCGGGGGTCTTATTGAAGATCAAGGAAGAGCTGTCGGAACTGGCGCTATTTACCAGGACAACCATTGAAAAAACCTTTCACGAAATTGCGGAGGTCGAAGGACTTTCTTTAAGCGCGCTTGTTCACCCGGCGCGGCTCGCCATAAGCGGTGTGAGTTTTGGGCCGGGCCTTTTTGAACTTATGGAAACTCTTGGCAAGGAAACGGTGATACGAAGAATTGAAAAGGCGATTAATACGATTCGAACATAATGCGAAATTGCATTTAGAAGATATGGAGGGGCTCAAAATTTTGAGCCCTTACAAATGCACGATATAATCTTGATTGCAAAACAGTATAAGGAGCAATCGTAAAATATGACTGATTCAATTGACACAAGCGTCTCCGACGCCGGAAAAACCGCGCCGGTAAACTTTATCCGTGAGGCGATCGCGGAGGACCTTCGAACGGGCAAGTTTACCCAAGTGAAGACCCGGTTTCCTCCGGAACCTAACGGACACCTGCATATCGGGCATGCGAAGGCGATGCATATAGACTACGGCATGGCAAAGGAATTCGGGGGCGAATTCAATTTGCGCTTCGACGACACCAATCCAAGCAAAGAGGAAGACGAGTACGTCCAGGGCATCATAGAAGACGTAAAATGGCTCGGCTGCGATTTTGGTGACAGACTCTATTTTGCTTCGGATTATTTCGAAAAAATGTATGAATGGGCGGTCATGTTGATAAAGGCTGGCAAGGCCTACGTGTGCGATTTAAGCGCCGACCAGATCCGCGAATTCCGCGGTACGCTCACCGAGTCGGGCCGCAACAACCCCGACCGTAACCGGTCAATCGAGGAGAACCTCGACCTTTTTGCCCGCATGCGCAAAGGCGAATTTCCCGACGGTTCGCGCACGCTGCGCGCGAAAATCGACATGTCGTCGCCGAACATCAATCTTCGCGATCCGGTCATGTACCGCATCATAAGGACCCTGCATCACCGCCAGGGTGACAAATGGTGCATTTATCCCATGTATGACTGGGCGCACGGACTCGAAGACTCCATTGAAAAGATTTCCCATTCGCTCTGCTCGCTTGAATATGAAGACCATCGCCCGCTCTACGACTGGTTCCTCAACCAGCTCCCAATCCACCATCCGAGGCAGATCGAGTTCGCGCGGCTCAACATGACGTATACGGTCATGAGCAAGCGAAAGCTCCTGCAGCTCGTCGAGGAAGGCCACGTAAGCGGCTGGGACGATCCGCGCATGCCAACGCTTTCAGGGCTGCGCAGGCGTGGCTATACGCCCGAGGCGATCAAAGACTTTTGCGAGCGTATCGGCGTTGCCAAACGCGATAGCACCGTCGATGTGGCATTGCTTGAATTCAGCATCCGTAACGACCTCAACAAGCGCGCGCCACGGGTCATGGCGGTGCTCAACCCGCTGCGCGTCGTGATCGACAATTACCCCGAAAACCAGATTGAGGAACTCGATGCCGTGAACAATCCCGAAGATCCGTCCATGGGCAGCCGGAAAGTTCCCTTTTCACAAGTTATTTACATTGAACGGGACGATTTCAAGGAAGACCCGCCGAAGAAATATTACCGTCTTTCTCCGGGACGCGAAGTCCGCCTGCGCTACGCGTATTATATTACCTGTACAAGTGTGGTCAAGGACGAAAAAACGGGCGGGATCGTCGAACTGCATTGCACTTACGATCCGGCCACGCGCGGCGGTTCGTCTCCCGACGGCCGTCAGGTCAAGGCTACGATACACTGGGTTTCCGCGTCGCGTGCGCTTTCCGCCGAAGTCCGGCTCTATAATCACCTGTTTACAAAAGAAAACCCTGACGAGGCCGCTCAAGGGAAAGATTTCAAAGATTATATAACCCCGGATTCTTTGCAGGTCATACAGAACGCGCAGGTTGAACCTTCGTTGAAAGCGGCCCCGGGGGGGAGCTTCTACCAGTTTGAACGGCAGGGGTATTTCTGCCTGGATTCAGCGGATTCCACGCCCCGGCGTTTGGTTTTCAACCGGACGGTCACGCTGCGGGATTCGTGGGCGAGGATTGAGAAAAAGGATAAAATGGATTCTAAAAAGGAGATACAATGACGGACTTGAAAATCATTAAAAAACCCTTCGGAACGGCAAACGGCATCGCGTGCGATTTGTACACGTTAACAAATGCAAACGGCATGTCGATGTCGGTGACCAATTACGGGGGCATCGTAACCGCCCTGTCAGCGCCTGATAAAAACGGGAACTTTGCCGACGTGGCGCTCGGCTATAACGACGTCGAGAGCTACGTCAGGAACAACCCTTATTTCGGCGCCATTATCGGGCGCTACGGCAACCGTATCGCTAATGCGGTATTTATGCTTGAGGGCGTTAAATACAACCTCGCGGCGAACAACGGCGTAAATAATCTGCATGGCGGGACCAAGGGCTTCGATAAGGTCGCGTGGGGTGTCAAGGAAAGGAAGGCGGCCGGTGCGGTCGGATTGGAGCTTTCTTACGTTAGCAAAGACGGCGAGGAAGGATTTCCCGGCACGCTTAAAGCCACCATTGTGTATTGGCTTACCAATGCGAATGAATTTAAAATCGAATATAGCGCAATAACCGACAAAACCACCGTCGTCAATTTGACGCAGCATTCCTATTTCAAC
>JBAVGL010000587.1:0-2803 GCA_049684795.1 Chitinivibrionales bacterium
TGTCCGATTTTTTCGGACAACTGGTCATAACCCTCTAAAAGAAGCTTCTTTTTCAGGTCATTCCAGTATTTCCGAGGCCGCCCACCTCCGATTAAAACTTCAATAACATCAATGATCGAAAACCACCATTGGTCATTATGAAGAACCTTTCGAATATGTTTGCCCTGAAAAATTGCAATTTTATTTCCCATCATTCGTGTCCTCCACAATTTTAATTTCTTCTTCGGTTAAATCGTACAATTCATAAACTAGCTCGTCGATAAGGGGGTCAGTGTTCGTCTTTCCAACAGAAAATACATCGATCTATTCTTTTCTTTAGCCGCATTTATGCGGCGTTCTTGGGGGCGTTGCTCTTCTTTCTTTGTCCTCGGCAGCGGCTTTAGTCTGCTTTGGCGGGTAGTTTATTTCGCTAAAATGTGCCCCATGCCGAAGTTGCCACATTGCCGACATGACACAGCGAGTGGACGGTGACGAAGGCATCAAAGCGGCAATTTGGAGCGGCGCAAAAGAGGAGAGAAAACAGAGAACACAAAGCATACCTAACGGAGGAAACTACTATGTTTACTCGACAAGAATAAAAGGCTTGCTGACGTTCAACCGTTTAGTAGGGTGCGTTTTCACGACTGCCGACATAGTCCCTCTCCATATACACCATTTTGGGGTTTATGACAACACTTTTCGGACCGTTTTTTTACCTTTATCCTGGCTATCCAGATCCCGGACGCAACGAAATCCGATATTGTAGCTGCGGGTTTCTGGAGCGCGCCAAGTACGGCCTGCACAACGCAAGCCCAGCGGATAATCATGCCATGAGCCCCCACGCAGAACGCGCAACTTCTCTTCTCCCAGCCCGCTCAACAGATATGTCGAGTCTCTTTGATTGCTATTATGATATCGATCCTCGCACCATTCCCATACGTTACCAGCCATGTCAAAGCAAACATATGGACTCTTTCCTTTATCAAACTGCCCCACTTCAGTAGTTCCACTATACTTTGTGCCATAATTACAAACATTCTCTTTAAACTCATCCCCCCACGGATACTTACGGCCATCCGTTCCCCTTGCTGCCTTTTCCCATTCAATTTCCGAAGGAAGCCTCTTATCAGACCATATGCAATATGCACCAGCACCAAACCAAGTTACAACTGTTATCGGAAGCTCCTCAAATCCTTTTTCGACAGTGAACCTATTATTTTCAAATACAATATAATTTTTCTGCTTTGCAACAGAATTTCCCCCAATTTCAATCCAGTTATTAATTTTCCACTCATTTCCCTTGACAAGTTTTATCTTATTTAAAAAACCGCAATACTGTGCATTGGTTACTAGATTCACATCCATATAATAATCAGGCAAATAAATACTCTGCTGCGGTTTTTCATTCGATTGCGCCTCCTTATCATCTTCCCGACTACCATAAAGAAAGGTCCCTGCGGGCACAAGCGTCATCTCAGAATTGTCTTTATCGCTGGTGATCCTTTCCGGCTTCTTTTTCTTTTTGCTTTTTTTCAATTTAACAAAATTAACAACACTCACTTTTCCATGCTTGAGTAGTATATCAATAATATTAGACGCTGCTTTATTGGAAAGCTCTTTATCTCTATGTGCCTTAAAAAGCATATCAAACGGTTTTGACACCGCCTCCAAGATGGCGTCCGACACAATCGAGGGTTCGCTCTCAAACGCGGGCTGAAAGATGATCTTTGCCACGAACTGATCGAGAATCGACGGATTGTCCAAGGCAAGACTTAAAAGTGTGACCTCGCGCCACCAGCGATTTCCGTAGTTTTTTATAAGGATATCGATTGCTCGCTGGTCTTGCATGACCCTGTTGCGGATTTCCTCGGCCGCGAAATATTCTTGAAAACTCAAATGGGTAAACCCGTATTCGGTTTCATTATAACCCATGAATATACCGCTGCGGTCCCGGATACTGAGCAGGAGCGTTCGTGGGTCAACATTGGTTTTATTCATCTTTTCAAGCGGTTTTTTGATTACCTCGATGATCTGGTCGATCGGCGCACTCCTCCGGCCCTCATTTTCATGCAGCCAAAGCGCAATGGGCTGCAAAATCGCGCGTGCTTCAAGACCGCGAAATGCCACGGGAATTTCCTTGGCAAGGTCCCAGCGTTCCAGAAATACGTCCACGCATTCCTTGTACAATTCAACGCGACGTTCGGGCAATATAGTACCCCGGTCCTTTCGTATGCACGCGATGATCTGCAGCATGAGCGGGTTGGTTGCAAGACCTTGAACGTTTCGGTTCTTTTCAATATTGTCAAGAAGATCCGCGGCTTCGCGAAGGGCCTCTTTGCGCCAATATGCTTCATCCTCTTCCGGATGAAGCTGAAGTTCAATGTTTTCGAACCAGTAATTGAGAAATTGTTCGATCTCCTGGGGTCTAAAATCCTGAATACCGAGCTCAAGTAAATTTCCTTCAAGCCTGCTTTCACCGAAATACCCCGCATAACGCGACGTAACGATGAAACGTGTATCATTAAAACGGCTGCGCGCCTTATCAATCCAATGGCAGGTTTTTATCCTCGTGGCCGCATCAGCGACTTCGTCAAGACCGTCGAGCAAGATAATTGCCCGCTTGCTCTGAAGCAGACCGATAAAATCATCGTGGGTAATATCAAAATCGTGTAGATTGCATTGGCGCATCATGAACTTGACAAAATCCTCTTTATCGGAATCACGAAGCTCCCGTAGTGGCGCAAGAAAAGGGACCAAGTGCGATTCCAGGCCGATGGTTTCCTCCGCCCTTCCTTCCACCAACATAATGAGTATGTACTTAAGC
>JBAVGL010000588.1:0-14198 GCA_049684795.1 Chitinivibrionales bacterium
GTTTTAAGACGCTCGTCTATTGCCTTATATCCGTCCGCCGAAACGCTGAACGTGAGCGCCGAAATGCTTCGCTGGTCACGCGGGAAACGGTCAATGGCGCCTTTTGCCAGATCGATGGTAGAAACCAGAAAATTGGTGATTGCGACCGATTTCGCATCGTATCCCGTGGTAATGAATTCATCAGTCTGTTCATAAACGCCTTGTTTGTTTTTCCTGATAAAGCCCATTTTCAGCAGCAGCTCGACCGCTTTTTTTATTTCTCCCGTCGATAAGGGAGGAGCGATCCTTTTCGCAAGCTCGCTTGGGTCCGCTCCATCCCATTTATAAATATCCAGCACCTCCCTGACCGCCGTATAATACCACTTGCTGTAAAACTCATAGTTCTGAAGATCGGTTATCTTAATCTTGGATTTTTTGGAAGACAGAATTTTTTCAAAATAATATTTTTTCTGTTCATGGCGCTTTGCCTGGTCGAAATTGACCAGGAGTTCAAAATATTCCGTTTCCGATTTTTTTAATTTAAAAAGTTTGGCAAATCCAAATATATATTCCGGCGAAATGTTGCGCTTGCCCTGAATAATATTCGCGAAAAACCCCGCGGAACTGAACCCGACTTTTTTTGCGATATACCGGTACGAGAAATACGGGCACTCGTTCCTGGTATCCTTGTAGAGGTCATTCAACAATTTCCGGTAATCGATATATTCGTAAATATCAATCATTGGGTCGATGGTCCTTGGAAAAGGTAAATGCTAAATTTGCTTTTTACTTTGATGATATAAATATACCCCTAAAAAAATAATTTTACAAGACCATGCACAAAATACTGTTTCCCATGGGAAAACATATTTACCTGGTGTAAATTTGTAACTGATTGATATTAAACAGCTTGCATGATTGATTTGATTGGCGAAATAGTTACGATAAAAAAGCGTTTTTTATGTGTTCTATAGTGGTATCAACGATTGCTATGACATCAAACCTGCACGCCTGATTGCTGATACCATGCTCGCCCAGGTACCGTCTGGCCATTGCAATGATTTTTTTTTGCTTTGCACGCGTGACCCAATGCGCGGGATGTCCGTGTGAAGCGCTTTTTGCATACTTGACCTCGATAAATGCCAGCGTCCCCCGCGAATCTTTTGCAATGCAATCGATTTCACCTCTTTTTGATTGGAAGTTCCTTGAAATTATGGTGTATCCCGCGCCAAGCAGGTAATCGACTGCTTTGTCTTCGCCGGTGTAGCCTGTTTCCTTTGAACTTGGCATATTTGGAGGGTCATCATTTATGGGAAAACAGATGAATAAATAAAATAATCGCAAGCACCGCGCATAGTGATAACGAAAGCCATTGTTGTGCGAATAAATCAATCCAATAATCCTTATCGAAAATCAGGTTTTTAAACGGCTTTTGAAGGTTTCGCCTCTGCGCCTCCCGCCTGTCGGTGATGCGCTTGTCAAAAACGTTCTTATTTTCGGGTTCCGGTTGTATCGATAGCGGCTTCGTGGAAAATGAGACCGTGGGTCTTTCGACAAATTCGTCAAGGTCTACGGAATCGAGGTGCTCGAGCATCTCCGCGACCGATTCATATCGATCAGCTTTTTTTTTCTTTAATGCCTTGAGTACGATCAGTTCCAGTCGTTTGGGCGTATCGCGTCGCCTGACTGAGGGAGGAACGGGCATTTCATGAACGTGTTTATAGGCAATTGCAATCGGATTGTTCGCGGTGAACGGCGGCTTTTTCGCGAGCATTTCATACATGACAACACCAAGGGAATAAATATCGGTCTGCGCGTCAACCTGGTTGCCTTCCGCTTGTTCCGGAGACATATATTCGGGGGTTCCCACGGTAACGCCCGTCATGGTGATATTGTCCATTGAAAAAATCTTGGCGATGCCAAAATCCGTCAGCCGCACGACATTTTCTTTGTCAATCAGGATGTTGTGGGGCTTTATGTCGCGGTGGATGACGTTCTGCGCATGCGCGTACCTGAGCGCCCTGCAGATCTGTTTTGAAAAATCAATGACATCGTGAATGGGCATTATTTTTTTATGATGGATGACGGCCGAAAGATTATTGCCATCGACAAACTGCATCGCAAAATAACGAAACCCGTCTTCGTTGCCGTACTCATATATATTGACGATATTCTGGTGCTGAAGCAGTGAAATGGCTTTGGCTTCGATTTCAAAACGACGGGCAACTTCCTCGTTGTTGCAGAACTGCGGAGGCAAAACTTTAAGCGCCACTACCCTGTTGAGCGGTTGCTGGAGCGCTTTGTAGATCACCCCCATGCCGCCCATTCCAATAATCTGAAGGACCTTGTAGGGACCGATAAATTCCGGGAGCCAGTCAGGATCACCGATGTTAGTTTGATTTTGCATGTTGCATCGCTTTATAAATAGCGCCTGATTTTATCGTGAAAAAGTTCTCCTGAATCGTATGGACGCGATCATTAATATAATTAATCCGGCGCAGAGAAAAAATAACGCACGCCACTCGGTCAGCATCGATAGCGGTTGATCAAGAAAACATATTTTTTTAAACATGGAAAAAATAGGCCTGGCCACGGTTAGGTGGGACAGAACCTGTCCGGCGTCCGACATCTCGTCAAACGGCACGAGTATCCCGGAGAAAAATATCTGAGGGATAAAAATGATCGGGAGCCAGCTTATGGCGATATTGACGTTTTTCGAAACCGCGCTGATGCATAAGCCAAGAATGGTCCCTGAAATACACGCCGTTGCCAACAGAAAGACAATTGCATGTGTAAAGGTAAAATCCTCAAAAAGCAATTTTATGCAGCCGCCGAATACCAAAGCCTGCAGGCCCCCCATAATGCTGAAAACGACTATTTTTGACGCGATATATGCAATTGAGGAAAGCCCGATCCTGAACTCGCGGTCTATAACGGGCCATTCGCGGGCTATTTCACGGACCGAATTCATCCCTCCCATCCAGATTGCCGATATTGACAGACAAAAATAGAATGAAATTGAAAAATATCCCGCGTCAGGTTTAAACGTGCAAGCAAGCACTATGGCGATGATAGGCGCTTGAAGAAGCATTATGATAAGGTTTCTTTTGTCGCGCAGGGTTATTTTAAAATACCTTCCGATAAGAAGCATGCACTGGCGCGGCATTGCAATGCCCCTGGGTTTATATAATGGTTGTGCCGTCAATAAACCAAATGCCGGTTCATTGGCCCGTGCCGACCAGTCCGATTTGCTCTTTGTTCCAGGACCACGAACGAACGGCGCCTGTCGGACAGTGCTCCGTTCACGCTCAAAAACCTGGGCAAGCGAGTCAACGCCATAGTTCGATTTTATTTCCGTTGCGGTGCCCGAAAAAAGGAGTCTTCCACCGTTCATGAAAAGGATTCGGTTGCAGAGATCAATCTGCTCCAAAGTATGCGTGGTAAGCAATAACGTATGTCCTTTGTCACAGACTTGCCTGAAAAGAGACATGAACTTGTGGATAAGTCCAGGGTCCAAACCGGCAAAGGGCTCGTCAAGAAAAACAACTGTAGGCGAAGAAAGGAGCTCTATCCCGAAATGTACCCGCTTTGCCTCACCCCCGGACAGGTCGGCGATCCGTCGCCGGGATAGGCCGGTAAGGTCCAAGAGCTCCATGACTTCACGTATTCGTTCACCATGTTCGGCCGCGATACTGTCTTTAGGCAGTCGGAGAATACTTTGTTCATGGAATGTCTCTCCTACCGTCAATTCGATGCGAAGAAGGTTTTCCTGAGTGACGAACCCGATAGCGGACCTGAATGCATTAACAAAACTCCGCATTGGAAGGCCATTATAGTAAACAGATCCGTTTCGCAAAGGGATCTGCCCCATAAGCGCAAGGGCAAGCGTGCTTTTCCCCGCCCCCGAAGGCCCCATTATAACAATAAATTCTCCCGGTGAAATGGAAAGAGAGACGTCGTCGAGGAGCGTGCAGCCGTTCTTGACGACAGAGACATTGAACGCTTCAAGTTTGATATGGTTGAAGTCCTGCGCATGCTGGAATATACCATTGTCAAGATACAACCGGTGGGGGCCGACGAGAATGATGTCGCCGTCGGCAAGTTTCGCGGTGCGTACCGGCTTTCCATTGACGAAAGTCCCATTGGTGCTGCCATGGTCCTCAAGGATATACCGGAAGTCTTTATTTTTTTTTACCGTGGCGTGGAACCGCGACACCATCGGATGGTTGAGCCTAATTGTGTTTGAGGGGTCCCTGCCGATGCTGATCAAATCCTGCTGGAGTGGCTCCTCACGTGCCTCGTTTTTTTCGGGTTCGTCGATTTTTAAGAGTGAAATCGTGAAATGATCAAAGCTGATTGAAAATTTATAAACGCCGACGGTCAAAATGTCGCCTGATTTAAGCACGTGCTTATGCGCGGGTTCTCCATTGACCAGTATTCCCGATGCAGTATCGAGATCTTCAATAAAGGCCCCGCGATTGTCCATAAACAGTTTCGCATGGAACCGGGACACGCCAATTCCCTTAAGCCGTATGTCGCACGACGGGTCCCTGCCAAGGGTTATTTGTCCGCGATCAAGGGAAAATGTTTGTGGACTTGTCATTTGAATATGATCAGGCGTGAAAACCAGAAGCGTTAATAAGGTTTCCTACGATCGAAATTAATTCGGCCTTTGCCGAAGAAATGTCATCATTGATGACCGTAAATTCATATTTACCGTTCGACCGCGCGAAATCCATTTCTTTTTTGGCATTAGCAAGCCGCAGGAGTATTGTCTGCTCGTCATCCGTGTTACGGTTCCTAAGGCGTTTTTCCAGGACATCGAGAGAGGGCGGCAACAAGAGAATCCCAATTGCCTGGGGATAGAGAGCATCAAATTTTATTTTTCCAAACACATCAATGTCCATGATAATATGTTTACCGGTTGTTATGGTATCGTCAATAAATTTTTTGGGTGTTCCATAGAAATGCCCGTGGACGGAGGCCCATTCGGCAAATTCATTATCAAGAATTTTTTTTTTGAATTCTTCGGTTGTTATAAAAAAATAATGTTTGCCGTTGATTTCACCCTCCCGCGGGGAACGGGTGGTAACGGATATGGAATAAACGAGCTCGGGAAAAACAGACCGCAAATGGTTCAGCAGGGTGGTTTTCCCGCCTCCGGATGCCGCTGAAAAAACGAATATTTTCCCTTCAACGATGCGTCCTTCGGTTCTTTGCTCGTGTTCCATGAATAGGACTATGCTGTTTTGCTGTTTACGTTTTTGTTTGGCTTGATATTTTGTTGGACTGTTTCCACATCCTTTTTTTCCTCAGCGGACCTTTCGGCGTCACCAGGTTTGTCATCGTGCTCTTTCATAAGCCTGCTAATTGCCAGTTGTTCTTTTTTCAGATCGTATTCTTTTTGAAGCAGATACTGCAGCTTGTTAAATTGGTTTAAAACATTATTAAGAGTTTTACTTAAAACAAGAAAAAGAACAAATATGCCGAAAAATGCACCTCCGGCGATGACATAGTGGATTATCATCTAAAAACTTTCCTCTTTTTTCATCAGGATTTCCGACCCAAAACCGACCGTAAGCGATATAACGCTATTATGCAAAGGATTATTGTTGCTCTCATCGAATCTAAGCGTGCCATAGGTATATCGAATATCGATAGGGATAAACGCCTTGTTACGCTTCAGGCAAATGGTCACGCCGCCGGTAAGGCCGCAATCAAATGATTGTGTCTGATCTGTCATGTCAATTGAACCGCCGCCATAAACCGATTCGGCCGATAGAATAAAAGCGGGCGTTAGGCCTGCAAAAATCGATGCCTGGAATTGGTCTCCGCTGAGGATTTTCCATCCGCACAAAATGGGTATTTCAAAGTAACTCAGGTTTGAGGCGAAGGCAGGATTGATAACGTCGTTATTGCCCGCGGGTGTTTCGCCTTTAAGTCCTAAAACGAGTTCCGGTTGGAGGAAATAGGTATTATTGAGCCACAACGTGGCGAATATTCCTCCCGTCAATCCCGCTTTGGGCGCCACTCCAAATGTGGTATCCCCAAGAACGGAGGCGATATTTACACCTATCCTGCCACCCAACGACAACTCCAAAGCGCTGGATTGGACTGCAAACATGCTCGTTATAAGCATCACGGCATAAACACCTAAAGAGGTTTTCATTGGTATGTTCCTTTTCAAATCCCCTATCGCCATCTTCAATCTTTTTTTGCCTTGAAGGATTTCACCGCTGAAGGGATGTCGTCGAACACATCTATTTGCTTGATAAGATTAGTGGTTTCCAGAAGATTGGCGACCAATTTATTGACTCGAGCCATTTTTATGGCTCCCCCCTTTTCCGACACTTTTCTTTTGACGTCGACAATCGCGGCAAGACACATGCTGCTGATATAATTACAGGAAATCATGTCCAGGACGATACGCAATTTATTAGCTTCGATCAGTTCCAGAAGCTTTACGCGGAAAATAGGCACATTTTCCTGGAGAACGTTTCCGTCGATAAAAACGACGGAAACGCCTTCCTTATCTTCAATTTTGATTTTCATTATTTCCTCCCGGATAGTATAAGAAAATTAAAATAATATTTTTCTTTTCTCACCCGCACTATGCTCCGTGCATTAAATTACGTTAAGAAAAAGCAAAACAAACGCTATTTCTTATTTTTCTTTGTTGTGCAATACCCGGATAAACGTTTCAACGATTTCAGGGACAAATTGCGACCCGCTCCCCCGTTTGAGCTCTTCAACGGCTTCGTCAACGGTCAATTTTTCTTTGTAGCCCCTTCCCGAGGTCATCGCGTCAAATGCGTCGGCTACCGCAACAATCCTAGCGCCCAAAGGAATTTCCCTTCCCATAAGCCCTTGCGGGTATCCTTTTCCATCGAACCGTTCATGATGGTGCAGAATAATGGGGATTTCTTTTTCCAAAAACTTGATGTCTTTGAGAATTGTTACCCCGACCATCGGGTGCTTCTGCAATATTTTGTATTCCTCCGCCGTAAGAGGGTCGGTTTTGAGAAGGATTTCCTGCGCAATTGAAATCTTGCCGATGTCGTGGAGCAGGCTGGCGTACTTTATGATCTCAAGTTCCCGTTCCGGTATGCCGCACGCCTGCGCGATCTCAACCGCGTACTTGGAAACGTTCTGGGAGTGTTCTCTTGTAAAGGGATCCTTGGCGTCGACCGCCTTGACCAGCGCGTTAGTGTATTCCATGTACGAAGCCCTCACCTGCTGTGAAAGGGACAAAAATTTCGTCTTGAGTTCCTGTACGCTGATGTGGTCGATCGAAAGCTCGTCCTGGCCGTTGTGTTCTTTCCAGATGCGTATAAGGTTCCGTCCGTCTTCTTTTGCCTGATACAGGGCCTGGTCCGCATGTTCGATGAGCTGGTGACGGGTTTTAAGGTCTTCCCGGAAATCCGCGACGCCGATGCTCACCGTGACATGCACCGGTTTGCTGTCGGTCATGAACGGATATTGGTCGATGGCCGCGTGGATTTTTGTCGCAAACGTCATGGCATATTCAAGGATGACGTTTGTTATGATCATGAATTCTTCTCCGCCGTATCTTCCGCAAATGTCGACTTCACGCGATTTGGACTGTATTATCTTGGCAATTTCGCGGAGCACATAGTCTCCGAACTGGTGGCCGTAGGTGTCGTTAATGGACTTAAAATGGTCTATATCAATCATCATGCATGCAAGGTGCCCGCCATAACGCTTGATCCGTTTAAACTCAAATTCAAAACGCTCCTGAATAAACCGGTGGTTATAGAGGCCCGTAAGTCCGTCGGTTATTGAAAGTTCGATAAGTTCCTTGTTTTTTTTATCCAATTCGTCAAGCAAAACCTTTTCCGATGCAAGCGCGAACTTCAGGTCGCTCAGCGCGTCTTCCAACTGCTTTTCGGCCGCCTTGCGCAAGGTAATGTCGCTTTGAGACCCGGCGATACGGCAAGCCTTGCCTTTTTTGTCTCGAATGGCAATTCCCCGGCACAGCATCCACCTGAAAGAACCGTCTTTGTGCAGTATCCGGTATTCATTTTCAAGATTAGGGATTTTCCCCTCTTGATACAGGTGAATTTCCGTTTTGATACGCTCTTTATCTTCGGCATGGATCCGGCTAAGCCATTCATCGGGGCTTTTGCGGATTTCGCCATCTTCGTATCCAAGCATCGATTTCCACCGCGTTGAATAATAAATTTCCCGGGTTGAAAGGTTCCAGTCCCATAAACCGTCTTGCGATCCCTGGACGGCAAGCGCATAGCGCTCCTCGCTTTCCCGTAACGTTTCCTCGGCTTTTTTCCGCGCGGTAATGTCCCGAAGCGACAATAAAAAGGCGGCGCTGCCGTCCCATAATGTCTCAACGGCGCGGATTTCCACGACAATTGTATCGCCCTTGTCTCGGGTAAAGGTGTGTTCGGTCGTCTGATTCGGAAGCACGGGAAGCGTAAAGGGCCTGCCGACGATGCGTTCGGATTTCCTTCCGAATATCGCTTCCGCGGCGGGATTTACAAAACGAACTATATTTTTCCGGTCGACAAGGACCATGCCGTCGGCATTACTGAAAACAAGATCAAGAAGCCTCGCCTCGTCGGTTTGAAATGAATACATTTTTCGTTCTTTCTCCTCATCATGCCACTGTTGACCAACGACATAATGAAGGGACCGCATGAGCGAATTCTCGGTAATTTCCTCTTTGATAAGGAAATCATGCGCGCCGTGTTCCATGGTATTTGCCGCGCTGAGCCTGTCCTTTGCGCCGGTCAGCACGATCACCGGCATGACCGGCGCCTGGTTCCGCAGGCGCAGGAAGGTGTCCAGGCCTTTACTGTCGGATAAAAAGAGGTCCAGAAGAACAATATCTATGGCTCCTGCGGCAACGACCTCCATGGCGGTCGCCAGGTTTTCGGCGGTGCGCACATTAATTGTCAAATGAGTAATCGAATTCAGCATTTCCTTGATTCTACGCGAATCTTCGGTATCGCTTATCACCACAAGAATAGTACTAGGCTTTGTGCCCACAATTTCTCCGTTGAGTAGCTATGAAAGGTTCTTTCAATTATATGGTTATGCCACGGACGAATGCAATGCCCAAATTACTTGAGATTGTATCCGCAATCGACCCCGACCGCAAGACCGCTCTGGTCCGGTGTGGCATATTTTGAGAGGAAACCGATATATGCGTCGGTTTGAATCAACCGGTTGAGAAAGGTGGCCCCTGGTCCGATGGCAAACCCCATGACACGCTGGTCGGGGCCCCAGCCGAAATCGTTGGGATTGTACCGGTATTGCATCGAATAGAAGGACATGCTATGTATGAACCCGAATTCATCGGATTGGAACGCCCCGATCCCGCTGTTTTCGCGCTGGTTGAAATATCCCATGCGAAGGAAGGACTCGATCGACTTGGGGAAATGTAAACCGGGAATGACTTGAAGGTTTGCCTCGGCCCCGATACATATACGATCATAGCCGCGGTTTTTTGATGGCCTTCCTGAAAATGCGTTGCCATAATCGAGCCCAAAATCGCTGTGCGCGAATTCGAACCATGCGGTCACGGTTTTTTTAACTGATACGGAAGTTCCGATTCCCCAGCAAAGGTCCGATATTTTCCAGTCATCGCCCGTACGGGCTGGACCGACACTCAGGCTGTTGTTGTCGGCCGTTGGCGCATATTCCTGATAATGGTTCGACCAATACCCTAAATAGAACGCAGGGCTGTATGCAATTCCATTATGCTGGATATTTCCGATGGACTGCCATTTCCAGGCAAGACTGTCTCCCCGGATAGGATCGTGATTAAAACCGCTTCCGTTTGTTACCGCGTAGATAAACCGGTGAGTGCCTATTTGCAATGAAAAATCGCTCGCTACGGGAAACCCATCTTTTCCAAACTCGATATACCAGCCCAAAACCGGGATTTGACCGACAAAATATCGGTCGGCTATGCCAGGATCGCGCAATGTATCGAGCTTCGCGGTCGCGCCGCCTTCCATGCCGATGGTCACCAGTTCGTGCAGGCGGCTGCTTATCGTAGCGCTCAAATCCTCCAAACCCATAATTAACCTTGTGTCCTGATTCCCGTCCGCCGTTTCATCGCCATAGAAACCTTTGCCGTGCAGGGCCATTTGGAAAATGCCGGACGGGGTCTGCCCGGCAATCGTCAACCCGAACCGTTGCAAAGGTAAAGAAAGCTTCTGGCCCGGACGCGAGTCGTTGGAGACGAACGTCGGTGTGTAATTGATGCGAACATACATGATTTTCGGCTTCCCTATCATGATGTCGGGAACATTCCATGCGAGGTATGTTTTTTGAAGCGAATCACTACTGGAAGCCGCATGCCATGAATCATAACGTACGCCGCAATTGGCCTGCACCCGGAAACTGTCTTTCTCGAAAATCCCGAGCGGCGAATTGCAGAAGTCATAGCTATTGTACTGGCTTCTATCGGTAAATGATGGAGAACCAATGGACAGTTTTGACACGGGTATGTCGATTGAAGGAGCGGTTTGAGAAAAAACGGCAATAACCATGGTGAGAGAAAAAATAAAAACGGCCTTTAATCGCATTGATTTTCCTCCAGCGAGAGTAAAGTTTATTGCCAGCCTGCGCTTAAAAGCGCCGAAATTTCCTTTTCCGAAAGCGGCCTGTAGGCTCCAAGCGGAAGAAGACCCAATTTGACCGATGCAAATTGGTTCCGTTTTAGCCTGATGACCTGATAACCCAGCGCTTCGAACATCCTTCGGACCTGGCGTTGTTTGCCTTCATAGAGGACTATTTCGTACCAATGTTCTCCGTGAATATCGGTATTGATTTCATGAATATCGCCCGCATGAAGCACCTGGTCCTCGGATGTTATCCCTTCGTCTATCATTTTTTGCGCATCTCCAGCGCTTAATTTTTTGTTAGTCCGGACCTCATAAACTTTCTTTATCCGGTACCGGGGGTGCGTAAGCGCATGGATGAGATCGCCGTCATTTGTCAATAATATAAGACCTTCGGAGTTAAAATCCAAACGTCCCACGTAATTCAGGCCGTCGGCATCGTACCCCGCTATGCGCAGGGCCTCGTAAATCGTGGCCCTGCCTTCAGGATCGGACTTGGTGACCATGACCCCGCGGGTTTTGTGGTACGCGAGATATTGATACTGGCTTCCCGGCTTGAGGATTTTGCCCTCATATTCGATTTTGTCTTTAACCGGGTCGATCTTTGTCCCGAGTTCCGTCACCCGTTTTCCATTGACGCTGATTTTGCCCGATGCAATGAGCGTGTCGCAGGACCTGCGCGAGCCCAGGCCGCACCGGGCGCAGAACCGGTTGAGGCGGATGAGGTCGTCGGGATTTGAAATATTATTTTTATTTTCCATTAAAAAACTTACTTACCATTTCCGGCAAATTCGCAACCGCTTCAATGCGCGCCCCAACCTGTTCTTCAATCCGCGCTATTGAATAGCCATCCATGGTATGTCCTTTAATATTGAACATCACGTCCGGAATAAAAATTGTCGCATACGATCCGGCAATTGGCTTGGATGATTCAATCACGTCATGAGCGGTCAAAAGCCCCGCGACCGTCACCGATTCGCCGAAAAATGTATTCACAACCGCGAGAACGTCTATCCGAATCCCGGAAAATATTATTGCCATTTCACGCATTATCCTATTCATATATTTGAAAGCCGACACGGAGGTTAAAACCAGATATTTCTTTCTTTGGAAAAGATTTGTCGCATTGATTTTTTTAGTGCGCTGCCCAGTGAAGTCCTTTTTTAACATTTTCCATTCGACGAGCAATTGCCGGATCAAACCAACGCCATTTTCGATTTGCGGATAATCTTCATAATATCGGTTGGATGGAATGGGTTTTTCAGCCATGATAAAAAATTCGTCCGCCAGAAAGACCCTGCGCTTCCCGATTAATTGAAAATCAAGGTCACTTAATCTGCCTACGTCCCTGCAAATTTCCATGGCATTGGCGCGGGTCACCGGTTGAAGAGGAATTTTTCTATGTCTCGTCAGTCCAACCGGCACCACCGCGATGGAAAGCAGGCCTTTTTCAAGCGTCAGCAGGTCTTCGATCGTTCGGGACAGAACGCGCCCATCGTTGATTCCCGGACAAACCACTATCTGTGTGTGGAAACGCACGTCGTTTTTTTCAAGAAAGCGCAGTTGCGCCATGATGTCTATCGCGCGTGGATTGCCGAGCATCCGTTTTCGTATGCCGGTATCGGTCGCATGCACCGAAACATAGAGCGGCGAAAGTCCTAATTCAATAATATGCCGCAACTGTCCGCGCGTGGCGCGGCTTAGAGTCAGATAATTTCCATTTGCAAAAGAATAACGGTAGTCTTCGTCTTTGATGTACAGGCTTTTACGCAGGCCTGGGGGCATCTGGTCGATAAAGCAGAAAACGCATTTGTTGCAACATTGACGGACCGGACGGTCCCTGAAACTGGCGCCGAGGTCTTTTCCGTTTTTCCGCTCCATGGAAATCGCCAGGCGATTATTGTCGCGCACAATCAGCAGTTGCACCTGAGACCGGGAAGAATAGAACCGGAAATCAAGGTCGTCGCCTATCGGTTCGCCATTGACGGAAAGAACAATATCTCCTTTTCTCAAACCGGCATTATACGCTATGCTGTTCCGTCCAACACAAATGGCTTTTATGCCGGGAAGCGTTTTTGGCATTTATTTCATTGATTTTGCTGAAATAGAATAAGTATAATAGCGTAGATACACAAATTAAAAATAGTATCCGCTCTTTCCTCGATTACAATGAATGCGAAGAGCTCCTGGAGCGGCCGATAAAAACAGGTTTGAAAAGTCTAAATCAGTCTGATAAGGAGGGTATCGTCGTGAGATTGCTTAAAATTGCGCTTTGGCTATCACTTTTTTGCGTTGTGGCCGTTTTATTATTATGTACGATTAAAAATGACAACGGGAATCTGGCGGTCACCGGCCCCAACACTGTTAACAAGAACCCCGCCCCGTCACTTCCACCCGTGCTCATAATTTCGGCCGACAGCAGTTACGTAGGATTGAAAGACACCCTTGACATTATCATAAAAGCAATGACCGACAGCACCCTTACCAGAGCATCGGTCAATTCCCTGGTCGCGTGCGGCGTCACCGGCGGGTATCTGAGCAAAGACACCGTCTTTACCGATTCAAATGGCCGGGCAGTAGTACGGTTTACCGATAGCGTGAGCGCCCAAATTACTTTTACAGCAACGTGTTTCGGGGACACGCAGAAGCTGGTTTTTTCGGTGACCAATTCGCCGGACAAAATCCAGCAAAGCATTAAAATAATCCCGACCAGGACGATTCTTAAGGCCGATGGAAAAGACAGCACTACGATAAACGTGACCCTCCGTAACATGGACAATAACCCGATCGGGGCCGGAGAATGCGTCAAATTCATTACCACCTCGGGTACTATCGCGGGAACAAACGGCGCCTGCAATGACCCCGGAAAAAGCGCCACTAACTCCTCCGGGGTCGCCCAGGCTGTTTTGACAAGCGAAAACAAGAACGATACGGCATATATCACCGCCTTTCTGGTCTCCGACATGACCAAAAGCGTCGAAACAAAGGTGGTGTTTCAAGGCGTTACCATAAGTCTTGCGATAGACAGCACGAACCTCAAGGTCGGAGGACAATCGACCATAACGGCCACGCTGCTCAACGCTTCCGGAGAAGCCATCCCCTATGCGCCCATATATTTCCTTCTTGGAAAGGACTCCGCTTCCAACCTTTCCATAATGTCCAGGGACACGGCCACGGACCCTTCCGGAAAGGCCGTGGTTGTCTTAAAAAGCAAGCGAGTGGGGTCAGACTCGATCCGGGTCGTCGCGGCAGGCGCGGCCGCAAGCGCCCAAATCATGGTCACAAACCTGTCGATCAGTCTTCAGCTCAGCGACCAGGTTTTGCAGGCCAACAAATCCGATTCAACGCTCCTTCATGTTTTATTGCTTGATAAAAACAACAATGGAATCTCCAAGAACATAAAAATAACCGAGCATTTCCAGACAAACGGCGGCACAGACACTACGGCCATAAGCGTAATTGCAACAAGCTCCCAGGGAAAGGCCGATTTTACGATCTATGCGCTACCCTATGAAGGAACCATGCAAATTCAAGCCATTGCGTTTGACAGTTCCGGGGATTTGGCTTCCGCGGTAACGACCGTAAGTTTCATCACTACACGCACCATGACAA
>JBAVGL010000589.1:0-20377 GCA_049684795.1 Chitinivibrionales bacterium
GGATCGGTCCGTACTCATTCTTGTTTCTGTCCCATTGCTGGTATTTAAACATAATGGTCGACCATGTGCCTTTTGTAAGCACCTCTTTTTCAAGCTCCTTTACGACAAGAACGCCCTCTTCTTCGTAATTGACCGTGATTTCACTGATATCCGAAGCCATACGCGCTCCTTTGTTTGAGAAAGTCCGTTTGAATTATGGTTGCGGTTTGCGCGTATAATTCAAACTGAGAGTTTCTTTCCCGACCTCGGGCAGGTTGGGATTTGTGTTTGCCTCATAGAAAATGCATTAATTACCGGCAAACCTCAAATACTATCTTTCCAGAGTGCAATTAAATTGCCCGCTTCTTTCGTTAAACATTCTTTTCGGTACACCGTAAATTCCGTGAATTGCCTGTCTGGAAATAATCCGGCAATAAGCTCCGAAGGTCTGCATGTTGCTTTGGGCAAAAGCGAAAGGACCGCTTCGATTGCGGATGCCGAACCTGTTTTACACGCGCGTAATCCGTAAATGTACGGTCTGATATCTTTTACGGAATTTACTCTGTTTTGTTCGCCATTTTCCCTGATCAGAACAACGATCTCCCGCTTAACCAAGGCATTTTCAAGCACTCGATTGAGATCGTAGTCCGATATTTCAAAACATGGCTCAAAGATATATTCAGCGCCCATAATATGCACATTAAGTGATTCTTCTTTCATTCCTAATAGCATACAGTTACGAACTTTCAAGGTTTCTGGTAGCCATTTGTTAATCAATAAAAGTTCATTGTCCGGAACCAGCCTGGTAGTGACAATATCAAAGAGTTCGGACAATCCGTTTACGCCAAACGGCAAGGGTGGACCGAACGCGATCCTGGGATGTGGATGAAAACCCTTGCTAAAGGCAAGCGGTATGCGTGAAGCATTAAACGCCCTGTTGAAAACATTCATAAGATCACGATTTCCTAAAAAACGCAGCTCGCCTGTTTTCGCGTATTTATAACGATAATGATAAGTCGATTCCGCTTCAGCAGGCCTGACTTGAACGCTGTAATTATCGCGTAGGGCACCTATCAACGGCTCGTTTTGAATGGTTCGCCGGGTCTTTGAATCGCATACTCCGCATTCATGGCACCGGCCTGTCCGGCAATCGGAACGGAATTGACCGTTTAATGCCCGCTGGAGGTCATCGGCAAGAAATTTATCGGACACCCCATTGGATATAGCAGACCATGGGAGAGTTTGTTCCCTCGGAATCATCGAAGCATAAATATCCATGTCTATTGATTTTTTTTCCGCGGCATGCCTCCATCGTTCAAAATTGAAATATTCGTCCCACCCATCGCTCTGCGCGCCATTTTTCCAGGCTTCCAAAATTATTTGCGAGACCCTGCGGTCACCTCGCGCCATGACCGTTTCCAGAAATGCCATGGCCGGTTCACGATACGAAACTTTCACATTCCGCTCGGAGCTCAGGGATTGTTTAATATACCGGCTTTTTTCAAGCAGCGCCTCCATGGTGTCCATGGCTTCCCTCTGAAATGGCGTTTGTGGCTTTGGCGAAAACGGTGAAATTGCCACGTTGACCATCCTTCGCCGTGACGTTCGCTTGACCATCAGGGCAATGTCCCTGATGAGCCGCACCATGGCCTCAATGTCTTCGCGGCACTCGGTAGGAAGACCGATCATGAAATAAAGCTTCACGGTTTGCACATTGCGCCGCATCAGCATATCGACGGCGTTCATGATCATTTCATCGGAAAAATCCTTGTTAATGACCGCCCGAAGCCGCGCGCTTCCGGCCTCCGGCGCCAGCGTGAACGATGAAATTCTGCTGACTGAATCGAGCATGTCCATCTGGTCCATCGTAAGCGCGTCTACGCGGGTTGACGGGATAGAAACTTCAAGATGGTGCTGGCTGGCAAGCGCCGCCATTGACTCAAGGAGCTGCGGCAAGGTGGAATAATCGGCCGTTGAAAGGCTGAGCAGGCCGATGTCGCGCCATCCGGTTGAAGCGATGGATCTGCTGATTTGCCCATAAATGTCCCGTATTGTTCTTTCCCGTACAGGACGGTAATAGGTTCCCGCGGAGCAAAACCTGCATCCCCGCGTGCATCCGCGCATTACTTCAACCGCGAGGCGGTGATGCACAACGTCAATGAGCGGGACCAGGGGATAGTCGGGATAGTTTTCGGCTTTGAGTTCCGGTATTTTTGCCGCCCTTACCGGGAAAGGCCCGGAGACGGGAACGGTAAAAAGGCCTTTTCTTTCGAATGAAAAGAGAGAAGGCACGTACACACCCCGGATATTTCCGAGGGCCTCGAGCGTCTTTGCCCTGGAGCATTCGTTTTTTTTGCAGCGGTCCATTGCCTCGCACAGCGCGACAATGGTTTCTTCACCATCCCCGATCGCAAACGCATCGACAAAATCCGCAATCGGCTCCGGATTATTCATGCATGGCCCGCCCGCTATAATAATCGGACAATGATCATCGCGTTCACGGCTGAAAAGTGGAATACCCCCTAAGTCGAGCATATTGAGAATGTTGGTATATTGGAGTTCATACTGCACGGTAAATCCAACCCAATCGGCTTCGGAAAGCGGCAGCGAATATTCCAGGCAATACAAAGGGATCTTCTCACGCCGGAGCAGTTCCTGGGCGTCGGGCGCCGGATGGAAACAACGGGACAAGGCCCACTGGAGCCGTGAATTTACTATGTGATAAAGGACCTGGATCCCGAAATGCGACATGCCTATATCATAGATTTCCGGGAAACACAAAACGCCGTGGAGCGAAACAGCCCGCAGGTCTTTACGTATGATATTGAGCTCGTTGCCTATATACCGCATGGGCTTTTCGACAAAAGGGAGAAAACGCGAATCAATAAGGGGCTGGAGTTTGTTCATGACCTCTCGAAAATACTGGAATTGTGACTTGAAAAGCAACTGCGCGGTTGTAACCCATCAAATTATGCCTTGATGTATTTTGATAAACCGGTACCGGTTTTTCCTTCAATCGTATTATTCCTTTGCGCAAATTATTATGCCGCTCTCCTTCGAAAAAAAAGTTGCCTTCGAGCATGCCAAAGAAGAGATACGATCGCGCATAAATATCGCCGATATCATAGGCCGTCATGTCGCCCTTAAGTCCGCTGGACAGAACCTCAAAGGACTGTGCCCTTTCCATAAGGAAAAAACGCCCTCATTTACGGTTACTCCCGCGAAGGGAATTTTCTACTGTTTTGGTTGCCATAAGGGAGGCGATGTATTTACGTTCCTGATGGAGTTTGAAGGCCTGAGTTTCTCCGAAGCTCTGCATTCGCTCGCCGATGAAGCGGGAGTGACGCTTGAAAAACCCCTCCCGCAAAGCGCGAATCGGTCCATAGACGCCGACAGCCCGCATGGAAGCGATACAATCCTTGTTCCAAAAAATGAAATGCTGAGAATCAACCAGATGGCCGTGGATTTCTATTATTCCCAGACGCGGTCGCATCCCAAGGCAATTGAATATTTCCTCGGAAGGGGCCTGAGCCGCGAGACCATTAGGGAATTCCGCCTCGGATATGCCCCGCCGGGGTGGTCCGAGCTATTGTCATATGCGAATTCGAAAGGCGTTTTCCAATCTGAGCTTGTCCAATGCGGTCTTGCGATTGCAAAACAGGACAACAAGGCTTACGACCGTTTTCGCGACAGGATCATGTTCCCCATCTTCGACACTTCAAAGCGGCCGATCGGTTTTGGCGGAAGGGGCCTTACGACGGACGCCCAGCCGAAATATCTTAACTCTCCCGAAACGTTTCTCTATCAAAAAAACAAGGTCCTGTACGGGTTACAAGCCGCACAGTACCACATAAAACAGAGCAAAAGCATTATTATCGTTGAAGGGTACATGGATTTTTTGTCTCTTTTTCAGGCCGGTATACGGCATGTTGTCGCCACGTCGGGGACGGCGCTCACCGACGGCCAGGCCCGGATCATTCAGCGGTTTGCAAACAAAATCTTCCTTGTTTTCGACGGCGACAGCGCGGGAATCAATGCGGCGCAGCGGGCGATATTCGTTTTAGCGCCGTATAACTTCGATATGCGTGTGCTCATTCTGCCGGACGAAGAAGACCCCGATTCATATATAAAAAAACATGGGAAGGCGGGGTTTCTCGCGCTTCTGAACAACGCTTTCCCCTTCATGAAATTCATTATTGAAAAAGCCATAACGGACAAAGGTATTGACACACCGCAAGGCAAGTCCCAGGTACTAGAATTTTTGGTTCCTCTTGCACAGTCAATGACTGATTCAATTGTATGCCAGGAATTCATCAAACAAATAGCCGAACATCTGCATATCAGCGAGGCAACGGTCCACGGACGTTTTAAGAAGTTTCCCTATTTGCACGATAAAATCATTGATAATGCGGACGATTATTGCGGGACGCTCGAAGGCAATTTTATGAGGCTTTTGCTTTCGACCCCATCCATTATCGCGGAAGCGCGCCAATTTATCAGGCCCGAAACTTTTACCGACCATTTTTCCAATAATTTATATTCTATAATCATGCGTTGTTACGATGAAAATCAACAATTAGACACGCTCATCGATACAATCATCGACCCTGAAATGAAACGTGTCGTCAGTCTTTTGTATGCAAAAGGGCTTTCCGAAGACAATCCGGTTGAGGAATTGCGCCATACGGTGGTTCGGTTGCAGGCAAAATATTTAAGGCGACAAATAAATGAAATCGGCAATCAAATGAAGAACGAGCCGTCAAAAAGAAAAACTCTTATGGAACAGTTAAAAGAATTCTCCACCCAACTGAAAGAACTTGAGATATAACGATGATTACGAAAGAAGATCCTACGACATTTTCAATTGAAAAAGCAATTGACAGGCTTAAGAAGCTTTCGATGCTCCAGGGATTCGTTACCGACGCGCAAATTGACGAATTGGCAACGACCCCCGATGCCCGCGAACACGTTGAATCGGTGCTTGCGCGGGAACATATCACCATTAATACGCTTATCACGGAAAATAAAACGCCCGTCCTCGAACGCCGGACGCGAAGGTTCGTCTCGGTAAAAAGGATCCCGCGATACGCCGACCCCACGTGGGTATATCTTAACAGTGTTGGCCGCGTGCCCCTGCTCACGCGCGGTCAGGAATCTGAATATGCGCAGCGGATGGAATCCGCGCAGGAAAAGCTTTTCGAAATGGCGTTTCGCTCTCCTATCGCTTATGAAAGCCTGTACCGGATAACCGAAGAACTCAAACTCAATGTTCTGGAATGTATTGATGTATTGCAAGTGGAAGAAGACCAGGTCGAAGGTCCTGAAGAATATGTCAATCTGAGGGCCAATTTCCTTAAAGTCATGGCGCAAATCAACCGCAAAAACAGGACAATAACCCAGCTTAATAAAAAACTTAGAGCATCGAGATCAAAAAAAGGCAGGGACATCGTCAATGAAAAAATCATGCTGCTTAACCGCGAGTGCATCGATCTGTGCCGCCACCTCAATCTCAACACAAAACAGATCCAGCATATTCTTGACAAATTTAAACTGTTCCTGAAAAAGAAAGCGCTGGTCGACCAGCTTGAAGAATTTACCCGATGGGAGGAGACGCGAAACCAGGCCAAGTGCGCCATCATCGAGGCTAATGTCCGGCTTGTGGTCAGCATCGCTAAAAAATACACGCTTCGCGGAATGGAGATCATCGACCTGATCCAGGAAGGCAACAGGGGCCTGATAAAAGCGGTGGAAAATTTCAATTACCGGAAAGGATACAAATTCAGCACGTACGCCACCTGGTGGATCAAACAGGCAATATCGCGGGCCATCAACGATAAATCGAAAACGATACGGATCCCCGCCAATACGCTTGACCTTGTGAACAAAACGGTCAAATTCTGCAGAAAGTGGGTCACCGAATACGGCTGCGAACCAACGCATGAGGAAATTTCCCATGCGCTCGGGCTGCCCGTCTCCAAAGTGCAAATGGCGCTTGAGTATTCCATGGACCCGATATCGCTCGACATGGAAATAGGCAATGACGGCAGCACTACTTTTGGGGAATATATTGAAGACACAAAGGCCGAAGACCCTTCGCAACGGATGCTCCTCATCAAGCTCAGGGAACAAATCAAAGACGTGCTCAATTCCCTCCAGAAAAAGGAGCGGGAAATCGTCGTCATGCGCTTCGGCCTTGATGACGGAAGAATCAAGACCTTAAAGGAGATCGGCGAAGCGTTCAACATTTCCCGCGAGCGCGTTCGTCAAATTGAAACGAAGGCATTAAGCAAGCTCAAACATCCCAGCCGCACGAAGCAGCTTGTGGCATGGAAAGAAGACCGGGATGAAATGATGTATGAATGACCGTTCTGTCAAAAGTATATTTTGATTATTTTGGTGAAGTAATTTATATTAGAGCCTGAATTTTCGCACCATTAGCTCAGTTGGTAGAGCAACTGACTCTTAATCAGTAGGTCCATGGTTCGAATCCATGATGGTGTACTAAAAAGCTCCCTTGGTCTTAACCAAGGGGGCTTTTTTACCTTTTTTAAGGGCTGTTTTATCGTGGAATAAATGGAGTAGCAACATGCCGGTAGCACTCAGGGAAGTCGTCACCCCCAAAGATCGAAAGAGGTTTATTTTCCTGCCTGAAAAAATCCACAAAGGCCATGCAAGCTGGCTGCCTCCGCTTTACGCCGATGAGATAAAATATTTTGACCCCAATAAAAATCCCTCGTTTAAAACGTGTGACTATCACATGGTGCTTGCCGAAAAAGAAGGAAAAACGGTCGGCCGGATCATGGGCATCATCAATCGCACGCACAACGAAATGTTCGGCATTAAAAATGTACGCTTCAGTTTTATGGAATGTTACAACGACCCCGAGGTTTCCCATGCCCTGATCCACGATATTGAAGAATGGGGCAAAAAGAAAGGCATGAACAAAATCATCGGGCCGTTCGGCTTCTCTGACCGTGACGTCCAAGGATTTCTTGTCGAAGGGTTTGAATATGAACCCGTTGTGGACAGCGCCTGTAATTTTGAATATATGCCTGCCTTGGTCGAACGGGAAGGTTATGTCAAGGACATCGATTGCGTCATCCACCGCCATCCTCTTTCCGCTGAAATGCCCGAAATATTCGACCGTATGTATCAGCGTGTGGTTTCAAAGAAATCGTTTCGTTTTCTTGAGTTTACCTCCCGAAAACAGATGAAACCATATATCGTGCCGGTGCTGCGCCTTGTCAACGAGTCGTTTTCCGGCATCTATGGGTTTGTCCCGATGGAAGAAAATGAAATGTATGATCTGGCAAAGCGTTATATGCCGTTGCTTGATCCGCGTTTTGTTAAAATCGTCACCAGAGACGACGAAGTCGCGGCCATGCTTATCAGCATGCCCAACCCTTACCGGGGCATACAAAAAGCCAGAGGAAGGTTTCTGCCTTTTGGAATATTTCATATTTTGCATGCACTGAAGCATGCCGAGTCCATCAATACCATGCTCGGCGCGGTAAGCCCGAAGTATCAGAAGCAAGGGCTTGATGTGTTTTTAGGACTCTCTACGCTTAAAGCTGCAAAACAGGCAAATATGAAAAGCGTAGACACGCATGTGGTCATGGAAAAAAACAATGATATGATGGATATTATGACCCGCTACGACGCCCACCTCATTAAAAAATTCAGGATTTATCAGAAGGCCTTATAAGCTCTCAAAAATTGAACGAACCTTGCCATTGCGCATCAGTGCGCCAATAACGATTTTACCGTTATGCGAATATTCCGGTTTGGCAAACGTTTGTATCTATTTTTCGTGGCGCTTGGCATGCTCGTCGTTTCCGCGTTTTCGGATGACAATCTCGACCACTTGATGCAATTAAAGAGATATTCCGAAGCGATTTCCTACGCCGATACGAAACTCCCGCCTGTTTCGCGCCCTGCGGACGCATGGGTAAAAGTTGGATTTGCCAATGAAGAATTGGGTTTTCCAGAAAAAGCGCTCGCATGCTATTTAGTCGGTTCGCAATCCGACGCTAAAAATTACGACGCGTGCGTCGGCGTCGCGAGGATCTACAATAAAATGGGCAATCCTCAGAACGCCACGGCCGCCATGGCCTTTGCGAAAAAAGCTTCGGAAATCAGGTCTACCAGCGAATCAAACTGGGAATTTGCAAAAGCCTGCATTACCCTTAAGAAAACCTCTCTGGCAAAAGAGGCGTTGGAACACGTTGTCAAGTCCGGATCTTCAAACCCTCCGGCATTTCGCGCGCTTTCTGAAATATATTGGAAGGAACAATCGTATGACAAAGCGGTGCCATTGCTCAAGGCCGCTTATGACGCGGACCAAAGCGCGGAAAACGCTTTTAAAATCGGCAAAGCCTTAAGGGAAACTAATAAACCGGACTCGGCATTGAAATTTCTTAAAGAATCGCTTGTAAAAAATCCAACCATGTATGCGGCAAACCTTGAGCTGGCGCGTGCCTACTATGACAAGAACAAGTATCTTGCGGCCGCCAATGAATACGAAAAGATCGTCCCAAAGACAAAATTACCGGCAATGGACCAGTACTTTTGTGCAGTATCAAACGAGAAAACCGGCAGTCCTGAGGCCGCGCTGAAAGCCTATTACGCTGCGGCGGCGGGATTCGGGCATTCAACGTCAACCGAGGCCATCCTGTCACATCTTAAAGCGGGAAATTCGGATCTTGAAAGAAAGAATTTTAAAACGGCGCTGGCCCATTTCCGTTTTATTTCCATTGCCGATTCTTCAGGCGCCAAAGTCCCCGACATACAAATTCTCCTTGCTGAAGCTTACAGCGGCTGCGGAGACAATCAAAAGGCGATTGCCGGACTGGAAAAAGTTCTTTCGGTCGATAAAAATAATGTGGAAGCAAACTTGCGTCTCGCCGAGCTTTACCAGAAAACAGGCCTGCCCGACAAAGCACGCGTTATTTTCGAAAAATGCTTGAACTTGAGTCCCAGTGACCCGAGGATTTTCCTTTCGCTGGGCGACTATAATTTAAAAATGAATAACTACATTGATGCCCAGACAAATTACGAGAAGAGCTATCTCTTAAACAAAAGCGTACGAGCAGCGGCAGGAAGCGCCCAGGCGGCGTTTGCGCTTTCGCAATGCGACAAAGCTGCGCAGGCGGCGCAGTCCGCCCTGTCGCTCGACGCTTCGCTCATTGATCTTCATGTCATTATTTACAAATGTTCCATGAAAAACAAAGCGTTCAAAGAGGCCAGGGAGCACCTGGACACCCTTGTCGTAAAAATTCCTTCGGACGTCGGATATTGGAAAAGCCTTGCCGAGTGCTGCGTCCAGCTCAAAGACACCGTCCAATGCGCTTATGCCGACAAGAACATCCTCAGGCTGGATAAGAACAATATAGAATCTCTGCAACGCCTTGCCGACTACCAGCTTTCCCGCAAAGAGAATAAAAAGGCCTTCGGCACGTATAAAAAACTTATAGCACTCTCGCCGCAAAATGCCGAAGCGCTTAAAAACCTTTCCGCCCTCACGCTGGAGGAAAAAGATAAATTGACCGCCTTAGCCTATCTTAAAAAATATTGCGAATTGCGGCCCGGAGACGTGCTTGCCCAAAAATCGCTGGGAGACCTGTATTATGGGATGAAAAACTATGATGCGGCTCTCATTCCATACCGTGAGGCGGTCAAGCTGGATCCAACGATCAAAGGAGTTTACAAGCCATACGTACGGCTCCTTATGGCTAAGGTAATGAAAACGGAATTGGAGAATGTGCTGGCAAGCGCGATCAAAACCGGCGAGGCTGACGCCGAACTCTGCTCTCAACTGGGAGCTTTTTTCGAAATACAAATGCAGTTTGCAAAAGCGATGGAATACTATGACAAGGCGCGCCAACTGGACCCGGGCAGTTCAAAAGTAGCGGCCAGGCTCGCCCGTTGCCAGGTAAAAATGGGAAAAGTGCAGGACGCCATCGCCAGTTACCAGCAGGTCATCGCTCTGGACCCCGGCGCAAAGGAAGAATACAAAATCATCGGTGACCTGTACCGGAATCAGAATATGCCCGAACAAGCGGTAGATGCATATAAAAAGTATTTCGGGAAAAACGGCAATGGCGTTGACCTTGCGCTGTTCATCGGCGAATTTGCGTTCGAAAATAAAAATTATGACGAAGCTGTAAGGTATCTTAAAGGAATTCAAAAACAAAAAGCCCTGGACCTGTCCTTTCTAGTTCTTCTGGGAAAGGCCTATTACCGAACGAAAAATTATGCAAAGGCGGTTGAGGTGTTCGAACGTCTCCGGGGTATAAGGAATAAAAATCAAAAAAATGGCTTCGGCGCCGAGATGCTGCACATGCTCGCCGATTCATACGATAAATTAAGCAACAAGCCCAATGCCGTTGCCGTGTATGCCGCTTATGCAAAATTGCCTGAAGTCAAAGATCCTGACGCGGCGTTCAGAATGGCCCAGTTGGAAGAAACAATCATTCCGATACTTGCCGCAAAGATGTACGAAGAAAATGCCACGAAATATCCCGATGAGTACCGGAATTATTATGAGGCCGCCCGTCTCTATTCCAAAGAGCGTACAAGCCATGAAAAAGCCGCATACATGATCCGAAAGTGTATTGCCATGAAGGACACGGTGCCGTTTCTATGGCTGGTGCTCGGCAGAATTTACGGCACAATGAACAATACGCAACAGGAACTTGAAGCGTATCAGAATTACATCCAGAAAGGACAGCCGAAGCCCGAGGCTTGCGAGGAAATCGGGGTTTCCCTGCTTGACCGAGCAATGATAAATGAGGCCATGGTCTATTTGGAAATGGCAAGTACGCTCAAGCCGGATAATCCGAATTTCTTGTATCAGCTTGCCCGTGGCTACGAAAAAACCAACCGCCTTTCCGATGCGTTGTCCATAATCCAAAAGGCCGCGCACCTGAAGCCTGAAAACGTGGAAATACAAAGCCTGCAGAGCTATATTACCATGAGGATGGAACAGAGGCAAGGCACTGACAGCGTCGACCGGCGATAGGCCCTCTCAATAATGCATAGCAATTTACTTATTCCAATCTTCCTCTATCCTGAAATCCATTTCCGTTTTTTCAGGCATTTCCCCAGTTTACTGTACAGAAAATATCCCGAAGCGATTTTCGATATGCCAAGGCGCTTGGGTCCCGGCAACGATTTGCCCGTCGTTTTGATCATAAACGACATAAACCGGTTCCAGTTTGATGTTGTCAAGGTTCAAGTAGCCTTATCGCATAAGTCAAAGCCACCCCTGGTGCTCGATTTTGATGACCCTGAAAAACATGCGGTCGACCACCCGTTTTCCTTTCAAAGCGCGGTATTCGTCTTTTCAATCCCGAGGAATAATCTTGACATAGGACAATATTATGTCAATTGCACCGCACGAATTAAAAAAAATAACCGTTCATATACCGTCATAAACGATAACCTCTTTATGACATCAAAACTTCCCTATTCGTGTTACGTTTCCAATTCGCAGCTTCCCGGTAACGAATTTTGTTCATATGGAGACATGCATGTACATTCACAGTATTCTCAAAGTCATGTTGAATTTGGACCTCCTGTTTCTATAATTGATTTGTTTTCAAAATGTTATGGAAATGATTTTACGGTCGTTACCGATCATTCCTATGACCTGGCCTGTGAAATGAATAATTACCTTAAAATCGACGAAGGGTTATCCCGATGGAAATCAATCAGATCTGATGCTTCCAGCCATAATTTTTTAAATCCATTGATTCTAGGCGAAGAAATTTCGTGTATTAATTCAAATAACAAAACAGTACATTTGTGTGGACTTGGAATAAAGGACTTTGTTCCCGGCTCCATTGATGGAGCTCGTCGCAATGCGAATAAAAACAAATCATTAAGTATTAAGAATGCCATTAAATCAGTTCATGAACAAGGCGGTATTGCCTATGCCGCTCATCCGGGATCAAAAATAGGCTTTATGCAAAAGTATTTTTTAAAAAGGGGGATTTGGAAACAGGAAGATTTTAAAACAAAACTCGATGCAATTCAAGCGGTAAACAATGGTTTTGGAAATTCATGGAACAAAGCTAAAAAATTGTGGATAAAAGAATTACTAAAAGGAAACAAACTTCCGCTTTTAGGAGGAAATGACTCACACGGAGATTTTAACCGTTACAGAGCAATATCAGTACCTTTCTTTTCAATTTATGAGAATTTTTCCAGGCATTTTAGCTGGATAAAGACTGGAATTTACGGCAAGATCTTAACGGAACAACAACTCATTGCCGCTATTAAGAATGGAGCGACATTCGTCAGCTCCGGTCCATTTTTAGGCATGAGCAAAATGAAATCTCCTCATGAAAATATTATTTGCAATGATGAAATTAATTTCAAGGTTGAATGCATAACAATATTATTAAAAAGCAGTTACGAATTCGGCGTTCCCTGTTTTATTCAGCTGTATTATGGAAAAATTAATGCCTCACGAGAAATAGTTTATTTTTCAAAATATTTCAGCATTAGGGAATATGATGCTTTTCTTGAGGTTTCTGTTTCTAATTTAAAAGGGAAAGGATATTTACGCGCGGAAGCTGAATTTAAAAAAGCGGATGGTTCAACAAATTTTGCCGCTACAAGTCCATGCTATTTCAGCCTAATCTCGTAAATCCTGATCACATTATAATGAGTTGTCCTTGCAATGCCCCAGCTTCCTTAATTGCCTGAAATATTGAAATAACATCTCTCGGCGCAACTCCAAGCGAGTTTAGAGCTTGTGAAAGATCTGAAACCGTCGTAGTTCCTTTTAAAACAACCATTTCAGGTGATTTTTCTTCCACCGATATACTTGGATTAGGAGTTATTGCAGATTGAGGATTATACGGTATGGGTTGGACAACTTCCGGTGTATTAACAACTTCCACTTTTATGCTCCCATGTGAAACGGCAACCTCTGAAATTCGGACATCGCCGCCGGCCACTATCGTTCCGGTTCTTTCATTCACAACGACACGAGCTTGAGCTGAAGTTGAAAATGTAATATTTTCGACTTTAGAAATAAAATCAACAATTCCTACAAAATTTCTAATAGAATCCCGCGCCATAACTTCATAATTTAGCGAGACGGTTGCGGCATCAATAGCTTTTGCGATATTAGAAGATACGGCTTTGAATTGCTGGTTAATTGCATTTGCCATTGAAACCGCGGAAGAAAAATCAGGCGATGCAAGGGACAATGACAATTCTTTGCCGTCTAAAACATTAAATGTATATTCCCTCTGGACCACGGCCCCATCAGGAATTCTGCCGACAAGCACATGGTTCTTTTTTAAATATACAAGGCTTTTATATTTTACATCATAGCCACCGGTTGCGAGAGGACCTTGAGCGGACGCATATATTGAACCATCAGCACCTTGCAATGATGTTAAAAGAAGGGTACCGCCTTCAAGGCTGGTTGCATCTCCCATTGAAGAAACATTTACATCAAAACGGGTGCCTTTTCGTTTGAAGGGTTTAAGAATTCCAGTGACCATTACCGCCGCAACATTCTGAACCCTGATTTGCTGGGCAGGCAATTCTATCCCCATGTTTTTTAACAAATTTACAATGGTTTGCGTGGTGAAAATGGTTTGACTTCTATCGCCTGTTCCATCCAGGCCAACGACGAGTCCATAGCCAAAGATTTGAACGTCTTCCAACCCGCTTATGCATGCCACATCCTTGATTCTTACACCAGAATTTGCTAAACAGAATTGCATACAACTCATTATAACAAAAAGCATTACAATATAATGGGCGGCGATCATTTTTTTCTTCATATCTGCATCCTTTAATTTATTAATTTAACCATCGGGTGAATGGTTTGGCAAAAAATTAAAATATCCAATTTAAGAACCTCGCTATAAAACCGGGACGCTGTCCGGTATTTGATGTGCCTTTCCCCGAATATGTAATTTGCGCATCGGCAATATTATACGAATAAATCATGTTATTTCCTTCAATATCTTGCGGACGAACAACACCATTAATTTTGATTATTTCTTTTTCTTCGTTAATTTCAAGGACTTTGCTGCCATCAATGACAAGATTCCCATTATCCAGGACCTTAACAACGCGGGCCGATATTTCCGCAGCCAAACTGCCCTGGCGGGTTGTTGCTCCTTGTCCTGAAAAATCAACTTTACTGGAACCAGAGGCGCCGAAAGAAGGCAAAAATTTTAGCAATCCCGACCCGTTCGCTCCCGATACGCTTAAGTCATTTTGTTTCTGAGTGTTAGTACCGCTTTGGCTTCCCCCATTCGCCGATTCAACGATGACGACCGTTAATATATCATCAACCCTCATTGCACGATGGGCATTGTAAAGGTTATAAATTGGCGCCGCCGATGCAGACATCACAAAAAGAATCGACAAAAAATTTGACGCGATGATCTTTTTCATATTGTTCCTTCCCCTGTTAAGAGAATGACATTTCTGTGATCAATTACCTTTGTTTTCAACAACTTATGCGTCATCTCATTTTCAACCCATATTTTTTCACCAATTGAACCTGCTTGACGTGCGCGTACCGACATACAAATCTTTACTCTTCCATGAGTTACAATGACCATGACCTGATCGTCACGCTCAATAACAGGAATTTTACTCAAAAGTCTCTCGTGAATGATACTTCCCAAGGCAATGTTCCTCGAAGACTTGGTATTTTCAATTTCCTTTAATGTGCTCAAAGGTGAAAAATTGCAATGTGTTATGTCATGGCTTTCAACTGAACAATTTTCGGCGCTGAGAATTGTTCCCCGAGGAATGTCCATTTTTGCAACTAACACCGGGAGAACCACTTTTATAACGCAGGAAACATTGGTGCTATAGCGCCTTGACCCTTGCAGGCCGATTAATTTAAGGTTGAAGTTCCCCCTGGGGAATTTTGAGGCAAGCCCTTCTACTTTAACGGCAATTGGCCGGGGAAGACATTTCCATTTTTCGTCCTTATTATTAATCAAGATTGTGCACGCGCCTTCAGGCCAGCCGATCTTTTCCATCAGATACTTTACGATAAAATCGCCGTATTCGCCGATTGTTTTTTCCTGATAAGCGGTCGTGACAAGGACGCGCTTGTTGGGCGAAGCAATCGGGGTGAGTTTAGGAAACCGGACACGCATTGCGAAAAGAAGCATATCGTTGCTGTTGACATACCGTGAGTATCCGGCCGGCGCCGACTCCCCTACCGGCATTTGATTGATTTGATTGAGCAGGCTGTCCGAACAATCGGCATTGATCCGCGCAACGTCGCTTAGTTTGATGGCCGTGTCATTGACGACGCAAGAATCAAGGAATGACAGGCTTAGGGCGGCATGCGAAGACAGCGCCGTTACAACAAGCGCGGTGAGACAACCGAAAATGGCGTTCTTGGGATTGTTAATGATTGCCCGCAGTATATAATCGAGCAGGCCTCCCCTGCAACAATCCAAGCCCATCAAGTTTTTCAATTGCACATTAGGATCGAACATCGCATTTTCCGCTTTTAGAAACTATGTTTTCAAATTATTGGTGACCTGGAGCATCTCATCGGACACCGTTATCGCTTTAGAAACAATTTCGTAAGCCCGTTGCGCGGTAATCATGTTGACCATTTCTTCGACAACCTGCACATTAGACGCTTCCGTATATCCTTGCGACAGCGTGCCCATGCTGTTTTGTCCGGGGGTCTCCAGAATCGGCTGTCCCGAAGCGTCGCTGATGCTGTATAAATTCTGGCCCAGACCCGTAAGCCCGGCAGGGTTGACAAATCGCGCAAGCTCGATCTGCCCTATGTCCGACGTCGTGGACTTTCCCGGCAGAACGGCCGACACTTTGCCGTCGGCGCTGATGCCCAACTGCTGCGCCCCTTCGGGTATCGTGATCTGAGGAGTGAGCGGATAACCGGAGGAGTTGACGACCGTCCCGTCACTTGTCAATTTAAATGAACCGTCCCGCGTATAGGCAATCGTTCCGTCCGGCATATTGATCTGGAAAAAACCGTCTCCTTGGATCGCTACGTCCAGGGAATTGCCCGTCTGGTTAAGGGAGCCCTGGTCGAAAAGCCTCTGGGTCGCCGCGGGCTTGACGCCTAATCCGACTTCGATCCCGGAAGGCGCCATTATGCCTTCTGAATTTGTGACACCGGGTTCTTTAAGCGTCTGGTACATAAGGTCCTGAAATTCCATTTTTGATCGCTTGAAACCCGTAGTATTAACATTCGCGAGATTGTTTGAAATAGTGTCCATATATAATTGCTGGGCTTCCATTCCGGTTGCCGCTGAATACATTGACCTGACCATGATTACTCCCCTTCTAATGATTCACTTATGAAACCTTGCCGACTTCCTCAATGGCTTTCTGCAATGTTTCGTCTTGTGAGGCTACCGCTTTCTGGTCGGCTTCAAAATTTCTATAGGCCGATATCATATCAACCATGTTTTTAATGATATTTACATTTGATCCTTCAAGATACCCCTGTTTGATTGCGAACCCCTGAGATTCGACCACCGGATTATCCGGTTCCTGAGGCTTGAAATAACTGTTTCCTTCGCGAAGAAGCTTATATGGTTTTTTAAAATCCGCTACGCGCAGAACGCCTTTAACGTCCGCGTCCTGGATCACTTCACCATAGTCATTAATTGAAACCGGGCCGCCGGTATCCTGGTCTACACGGATAAACCCGTTCTTGCCCATAACTTTTGATCCGTCGGATGTAACAATTAATCCTTCCGCATTCAACGACAAATTTCCGTTCCTTGTGTACCGAATCCCATCAGGAGTCATGATCGTCAAAAAGCCAGACCCTTTAATAAAAACGTCCATCGGTGAACCGGTTTTTATCATATTGCCTTCGGAATAATCAACATGGACCTCGTCGGGCCGTATTTCACTGTTTACAAAAGGCTGCTGTTGATCGTTGGCGAGGCATTTTTGAAATGTCGTGGTAAATAAACTGCTTTGTTTGAATCCGGTCGTCTGGATATTCGCAAGGTTATTCGCAATCTGGTCCTGTTTATCGGCCAGCGAGGTCATTCCCTGTGACGCAGTGTAAATCCCCTGAATCATTTTTACCTTCCCCAAAAAGTTAACGTATTATGTTCACGGTGTATTATAAGCAGATTTCATGCCTAAATAACTGAAAACTAAAAAACTTAGAAATATTTAATAACTTCCATTAAGTGCATTTTAAAAAAGGCTTGCTTATTTATATTGTATCGTATTGATATTGAAATAGATATAATCAGATAAATTATCAGGCTCTTTTGACAAATTTGCAGCAAAAATATTTAAATACCTCGAATTTGTTTCGCCAATTTTGAATAAAGCGCCCTATATATCCAATCATTCTTTCCGTATTGAAAGGAATTTTTTACCTATTATCCTTTATACATAAAAAAAACATTTTGACATGCCCGGCAAAAAAAGCTATTTTACTTTGTAAAGTTTCTTTCGAAATTGTTTTCAATGAAAAAGGCAATCTCATGGCAAAAGGAATAACTGATCGATCCGGCAAAGCCTCTTCAACCGACTTTGAAATCTCCGATGACGGTTTCGAAAAATATAAGCTTCAGATGAAAAACAGGCAGAATCGGTTTGCGGGAATAATAGGCGGGATCGGCGCCGCCTTTATCGCGGTCATCGCATGGGCCGGAATAATGCAATTGACAGGATACAAACTCGATTGGATGGCGCTCACAACCGGTTATTGTATAGGATACGCGATCCGATTTTTCGGGAAAGCCGTCGAGCCTTCACCTTTTGGCTACGTTGCGGGCGCTTTGGCTTTGCTCTGTTCTCTTGCAGGTAATTTGCTCACCGCGTGTATAATCTTTTCCCACATTAAAAAGGATTCATTCCTTTCGCTTCTCATGCAACTTAACGTTTCTTCCGCGCTGTATTTTCTCAGGGCGGTTATAGGTCCTTTCGACGTTATTTTCTGCCTTGGGGCCATTTTCCTTGCATACTATTTTTCTTTCAAAAAAATCAAAGAATGATGGTGTCTTTTGCTTGTATGTCTTGCGCCTCTCAGAGGCATTACCGATCATGTTTTCCGCACCGTGTATGCGACGCATTTCAGCGGGTTCGATTGCGCGCTCGCCCCTTTTGTATCTTCAGTCAAAGGCGCCATCGCTAAAAAATCGCATATTAAAGACCTTCTACCCGAAAACAACAAAAAACTTCCCATTGTTCCGCAGATTATCGGAAAAAATGCCGAGGAATTTGCAATTCTTGCCCGGCAGTTTTCAGAAATGGGACATACAACGGTGAATTGGAACCTTGGGTGTCCGTTTCCTCAGGTCACCCGGAAGAAACGCGGCGCCGGATTATTGCCTTTCTCCGAATTGATCGAATCTTTTCTCAGCCATGTTATTTCCCGCATTTCAAATAAACTTTCGATTAAAATGCGGCTTGGTTTGACCGATGCGAGTGAGGTTCAAATGGTATTGCCCGTTTTAAATAAATTTCCGCTTTCCGAAATCATCATCCACCCGCGTACCGCATCCCAGATGTATTCCGGACCCGTCGATCTGGAAAGCTTTTCGTGGTGCTTGGAATCTTCCGTAAATCCAGTCGTTTATAATGGTGAAATCACCAGCCTTGAAATATTCAAAACATTATCGAAAAGATTTGAGCGTGTGCAATCATGGATGATAGGGCGACATGCGATCGCCGATCCGTTTTTTGCCGAGACGTTGCGCGGCAGCGCTGGAAAAACCAATTCGTCATTGGAAAGAATTCGCCTGTTTCATGACGATTTGTTTGAAAACTATGAAAAAATATTTTCCAATGCGGGAAATGTGCTGGACAGAATGAAAGGAATATGGTTTTATCTGGAGCATTCCTTAACAAACGGCGACAAAATACTCAACTGCATACAAAAAACAAAACGAATAGACCATTACCGGGAATTTATTAATAAGGTTTTTCTGGAAGAAACCTTGGCCCTATATCCTTAAGAAGGGGATTTGCAGGATCTTCTATACAGCCTTTTTGTCCTTGACAAGATGGGCAATCTGCGCCATATTTTCCGGTTTTCCGAGGACAACTAATACATCATCAGCGCACAAGCACTCATCGCCTGATGGATTGGACAAGATTTGACTCCCGCGGCGGATCGCCAACAGCGTAACTCCGAATTTCTTTCTCAAGTCAACTTCGGAAAGAGTTTTTCCCGAAACGGTTGAACGGGGATTTATCGATATCGTATTTATCTGAATGTCGGGAAGCGCGACCTTCAAATCCGCCAATAAAGGATGTTCCTTCGAAATGCTCCTGAACATTTGATAACCGTCGGAGCGGACTTCTGCGATAAAATGTTCGATTTTTTCCTGCGAAACGAGATATTTCAACAGCACGCGCGTGAATATTTCAATCGAGGTCTCAAATTCCTCGGGTATTACTTCGCTGGCGCCCAATTCATAGAGCGGCGCCATCTCCTGAACAAAGCGCGTGCGCGCGATAATGTGCACTAACGAATTGAGTTTACGGGCAATTTCAATCACCCGGCGCGTGGCCACCGGATCGGGAATTGCCACGACGAGGACCCTGGCTTTATGAATTTGGGCATGCATCAGGACCTCGTCGCTCGTTGCGTCGCCGTAATAAATAGGGACGCCTTGCGATTTTTCTTTTCGAACTGTTTCAGGGTTCATTTCAATGATAGTGTATGGGATTCCCGCGACCCTGGCGGCCCTGGCCACGTTCCGGCCATTGATCCCATACCCAATGATAACGATGTGATCTTCGAGCACCTGATTTCGAAGAAGGTCGGGTTCCGCCGCCTGTCTATTCAGGCCCGATTTTATGCGCGAAGGGAAAGGCAATGCAAGCATAGCTCGCGCCAACCAGTTGCCAGTTCCCATGACCAAGGGCGTCATTGCCATTGTAAGTATCGATACTCCCAAAAACAGATTGTAGATATTTCTGTCTATGATATGATTATCAAATCCCGCCTGCATTAAAATGAACGAAAATTCCCCTACTTGCCCCAACGCAAGTCCAACGAGCACCATGGTCCGGAGCGGAAATCCCATAAGTCCGGAAGCGGTCCCCGCAATAAGCGATTTAATGATCAGGACGCCGAAACTGACAATCGCGATTAAACCAGGATGCTTGAAAAAATACCCGACATCAAAGAGCATGCCTATCGAAATAAAAAATATGCTGGTAAATACGTCGCGGAAAGGCAATATCGATCCAAGGGCCTGGTAGCTGAATTCCGATTCCGAAATAATAAGCCCCGCTAAAAACGCCCCAAGAGCAATCGAAAGTCCGAGCGTTGATGTCAGCCAGGCAACGGAAAAACAAATGACGATGATCGTAAGCAAAAATATTTCCCGGCTTCTTGTTTTTGCGGACTGAAAAAGAACAACGGGGACGATCCATTTAATTC
>JBAVGL010000590.1:0-3901 GCA_049684795.1 Chitinivibrionales bacterium
CAACAAAATAGTTTCGGTCGTTCTTGGTATTTAAATTGGCGCACTAATTGTCAACCACTGCCATAGTAAACTATTATGAACTTTCTAAAAACTTTGAAATTTCACTCAAGAGTTTATCCTTTATCCCAAAACGGCATATTTATTCAACTTTATCTTGTTGAAAAGTTTACACTCCGGCAGGCTCAGTGTGTCACCCTGTATTTCAAAGAAAATTGAATATGCGCTGACTCCATAATATCAATTTGCGCTTTTAGTTAAGTCAAGCAAAATACCCCTTAGGCCTTATAAATATGAACTGCTTCATATTTAGAAGGGAACCAGGGAAGTTCTATGAAGCGGAAAAAGGAAAGGTCGTTAGGTTTCGAGGAAAAGCCAAAAAAGGTCGGGATAACGGTACTACGTCAGGAGTTTCAGGTGGACAGCTTCTATCATATTTTTTGCTTTATTAATATGTTTTTGAGCGGTACTTTTCGATATTTTAACAAAAATGCCATAATCGCCAATCTGACGGTCATCAAATAAAGCCTGAATAACAGAAGCATATTCCTTTGGGAATATCGCTGTCTTTATAAATTCACGATTAAAAGCGCCAATCACCTGCCCGTGTGATGAATATGTGTCGGGGGGCACTCAAAGTGTGCCGGGTATGGGCACTTTTAGAAAGGTCAAAATGCGCCACTTCATGACATAACCTTAAAATACATTTCTTCTTTCACTAAAAATGGAAGGAGAAATAATGGGGAATGTACTGAAGATGGACAGACAGCAAATAATTCAAGGTCTTATACGGCTTAATTGGTCGGATCGGGCCATCCACAAAGAGACGGGGATACACCGCAAGACGATTTCCTCGTATCGGAAGCAATTTCAAAATGTGCCGGAAGTGCCCGCCGACCCGGCGGGAACCATACCAAGAGATTCCGGCAATGACATTGCCACCCTTCCACCACCTACGCACAGCCAAAAGATTATGCCTCATCGTGAGGCTATCCGCACCGATATTTTATCGGGATTAACCGCCCAGCGTATTTATCAGGATTTGGTTGAGCAGTACGACTTCAGCGGAAGTTACGACAGCGTCAAGCGATACGTTCGTAAATTCAAGAAACGCCATAAGAGGTTTTTCGAGCGTCTTCCAACATTGCCCGGACGTGAAGCGCAGGTTGACTTCGCGAAGAGTCCTTGCAAAGTTCTGGTTAACGGGAAATACCGGCATGTCTGGTTTTTCAAGATGACGCTTTCCCATAGCCGACACTCCTACGAAGAGCTGGTTGTGCGCCAGGACGTGGAAACTTTCATCCGTTGCCATGAGCGGGCCTTTAAATCCTTTAACGGAGTGCCGGAGACGATAAAACTGGACAATCTGAAGGCAGGCGTTATTCAAGCTTGTCTCTATGATCCGGTAATTAATCCGGTTTATCAGGCTTTTGCGCGGCACACTGGTTTTGTTCCCAACCCTTGCGCTCCAGCCATGCCTCACCATAAAGGGCATGTGGAACGGGACATTCAATATACGGAGTCAAATGCTTTAGCCGGACGGCGATTTGAAAGCATTGAAGAGGGGAATATTTTTTTACGCCACTGGAACAAGCGTTGGGCGCAAACGCGGATACACGGGACCACAAAATGCCAGGTGTGGAAGCATTTTGTGGAAACCGAGCAGCCGAAGCTGCGGTCTTTACCGGCCACTCAGTTTACCCTGTTCTCCATTTGTATCCGTAAAGTTGACGTAAGCGGATTGGTTGAAGTCGGTTGCAATTTCTACGCCGCACCGGCGAAATATGTCGGCGACTTGGTCACCGTGCATCACAATAGCATTGACGTTAAGATTTACGCAAGAGAAAACGGCCAGCAGCAATCCGCAAACTTGTTAGTCAGGCACAAGACCCTTCAAGGAAAAGGCCATTACTCCCAACCGTCACAATGCAGGCCTTTTTACAAGCATCCGACGCTTGAAGATCAGGAAATGTATTATTGCCGCAAAGCCCGGCAGATAGGCCAGAGCTGCTACGCTGTAGTATATCGCATCCTCGCTACGAATGACCCCTTGGCCATTCGCCGCGTTCGGGGCATTCTATCGTTACCTAATAAATTTGATCCGGAGCATGTGGAACAATCATGTTTCATGGCGCTTTTTCAACAATCCCTGAGCTATCGAACGATTAAAGCGTTGTGTGAAACCGTGGCGAAGAAAGGAGAGGCTGACAAACTGCCATTGACACAAGAACATGATTCGATCAGGCCGTTACATGAATATCAAACCATTATCGAAGAAAGGACGCAAAGTATTTAATGGAACAGATGCAAACAACTCTCAAAAGCCTTCATCTTGGCGGAATGGCTGCCCACCTGCCGATACGCTACCAGGAGGCAAAAACTCACGAGCAGGATTATCTGGAATTTCTGGAATCATTGGTCAATGACGAAATCGCCCGTAGAAAGGACAACTTGCTAAAACGGAGAATGAAAATCGCGCGGTTCCCGCAACTGAAAACCCTCGAGCAATTTGACTTTTCTTTTAATCCCCAGATACCTAAAAAAGATATAATGGCACTTATGTCAACCAGGTTCGTGTGCGACGCTAAAAACGTATTATTCCTCGGGCCGCCCGGCGTTGGAAAAAGTCACTTGGCGCTTTCGCTGGGCCTTTCTGCTTTGCAGAACGGCTATACCGTTTATTATCGCAGCGCGTTCGATCTGGTCTCGGACTTGATCGATGCACAGCGAAGCGACGAAAGAAAAGAGTGCGTTAAAAAATTATGCTCTTATCAACTTCTTATTATCGACGAATTCGGCATGAAGAAAATGCCGCCTTCGGCTGCAGATGATTTATTGGAAATTATTCACCGAAGATACGAGTCCGCTTCAACCATTATCGCTACTAATCGACCGATAAATGATTGGGGGGTGCTACTTGGAGATAACGCCGCTACCGCGGCAATCCTGGATAGGTTCCTGGATAAAACGACAATACTTTCAATCAAGGGAAAAAGTTATCGATTAGCTCAAAATAGTAACAAGGAAAACAATTAATTATTTTGTCAGGGGGTGGCGCATTTTCAAGTGCCCATTAGTGGCACACTTTCAAGTGCCCGCCGGCATTATGGAGGTCGCAGGACAGATTTGAATCAGGATCAGTGGTGGATTGAGGGCAAATAAACCACCTTGAGAGGTAAATGACTTTATCGCAGATTCTCTATGTTTAGAGAGTGCGAAATCGAATGCTCTTATCGGATACCCACAATTGGGACAATTCAAGGCTGCATCGCTAACCTCATTTTTGCAGTCATGACAATGAATAATTGCCATAATACTTCCTCAGACAGCAGCAGATTTCTTTCGGGTTTTGGCCATGCAACGCACTCGTGCGCACCATCTAATCGGGACATGGTCAATGCCAGTAAATCGTCAACTATTTCTTTTTCTTGAGAAGTTCACTCAGGCTTTTCCCTTCGTTCTCGCGAACCGTTCCAAGTTTGGCATCGGCACGATACCCTTGGAGGAAATCGGCCCCATAGTCTTTGCGCAGTGTTCGTACTAAAGTATCTTTTCGTTTTTCCCGAATCTCACCATTTTCGTCACGCTGCCGGTTATCAAGACCTTTTGGGAAGTGCTTGTTTCTCATTTGACCCCTCATATCTTATGTCCCGCACTCCGTTGGCGGCGGGACTCTGCCCGTCCTAAACCCCTATTGATTTCGTCATTCCATGCAACTTAACGCTTTTGATTGCAGTTTATCCGCCACTTCGTATTATTTGATAATCTTTATCACCGCGTTCACCAGTACCCCCGACACGGCATTAATCGCATTCTGCAAGGCTGCTTCGCCAGCCACCCTGGCCGCTAGTAGTTCGGATTTGAACACGACAAGTTCATCTTCTATTTCGGACTTAAGATCATC
>JBAVGL010000591.1:0-8253 GCA_049684795.1 Chitinivibrionales bacterium
CTCTTCAATTTCGCGCCTGATCCGGTCGAATTCTTCAATTCGCGTATGCAAATAATTCTGCGTGATCCTGATTTTTTCCCGTATTCCCTTTGGAGTAAGAATATATTTCCAACGGATATTGTCCGGGTGATTCTTTAATTTTTTTACCTTTATAATGCCCTTCTGGATGAGGCCCGCCAGCACATAGTTCGCCTTGCCGAGGCTTATGTCAAGCGTGCTCGCCAGGGTCCTTTGCGTATGGTAAGGGTTCTTGTCGAGTTCGCGGATCAGTTTATATTCAATCATTTTAACTCTTTGTGTTCAATGGTTGAACAATAATTATACTTGATCTCGCGGTACCGGTCAAGTTTTTTTTCGGCGGCATATAAAATATTAAACTATTGAAATCAATTATTTTTGCCTGGGCAAAAACTTTCGTATGTAATATATTTCTTAATCAGGATTCTCAGGAAAAAAGGATCGCCCTGATTTCGCCATGGATTTATCCACCTGGGCCTCTCATTGGGGGACGCGCCGGATGCTTATCGAATTTCTATATCAAAAAACGCACATCTACCTGCTTAACAGTAGGCTTTTCAGCACTTCCGTGGCCACGGTTTTTTCGTTCCTCAGCGCGATGTTGCTTTTCCCTCCCTATATAAACCTTTTGCGCAAACTCCACGTGAGCGCGGAACTGGAACAGCAGGGCGGCGCAAACGAGCCCGTCATGCCCGCCGGAATTCTTTTCCTTTTTATTATTTGCGCAACTTGCCTGATCACGGCGCGGTTCAATTCATACGTTATTTCGGCGCTTATCATATATATTTTTTTCAGCGTTATCGGCGCGTTCGACGATATCGTCAAAGTGCTGAACAAGGTGCGGGTACGCAAAGGCCTTATAACCAAACAGGATTACCAGTACAAGGCCGACGGCATATCCGCCACGCTTCGCCTGACGCTCTACCTGGTCATTTCCTTCGGCGTCGCGATGGCCGCGTACAAGTACATCCCCAATATCAACGGATTCATCAGCGTCCCTTTTTTAAGCGTGCTGAAGGATTTCCCCTATTTTCCGTTCTGGGTGTTCATCCCTTTCATGGCTCTGGCGATAGCCGTCATGGCCAACGGCGTCAACTTTACCGACGGGTTCGATACGCTCGCGGTGGTCCCTTTGATTACCTGCTCGCTTTTTGTGGGCATTATCGCGTACGTATCGAGCCACAGCGTATGGAGCACGTATCTGCTGATCCCTTATATCCCCAAGGTCGATGAAATTCTTCCCCTTATCGGCGCGATTATCGGCACGCTCCTTTCGTTTTTATGGTTCAACGCGCCGCCGTCTTCCATCATCATGGGCGATTCCGGCGCGGTGGGCCTTGGAGGGACCATCGGCATTTTATTTATTTTTGTCAAGGCCGGGTTTTATCTTCCGGTCGTCGGATTCATCTTTTGCCTGGAGTTCGCGTCGGTCATGCTCCAGATCGGGTGGTTTAAGTCAACGCACACGAGGATTTTTCTGCGCGCGCCCATACACCATCATTTCCAGTTCATGATGCGAAAAAACCCGTTTTATGTCAGTGAATTCTATATCCGGTCAAAAATCGCCTGGCGGTTTCACATCGTGTCGGCGATACTCCTGGTCGTGGGCCTTATCATGTTCTTTAAAGTAAGGTAACGCACACCCATGGTCACCGATTTGCATTCGAACTATTCATCGCCCGCGGGCAGGGAATTCACGCTTGCGGCCGGTTATTTCGCCGGAATCAATCCCGCGAGCCGCATCCTCGACCTCGGGTGCGGATACGGCGACGGAGCCAGCAATATGGCCCGGCAATTCAGGTGCAAAGTCGTCGCGCTGGACATAAGCGAAGAGAACATAACATTCGCGCGACAAATGGCGGTAAGCAAAAACGTCAGCCACCTCATCACCTTTGAAACGAAAGACCTTTTAGAGGCCGATTTCGGGGACGAACCTTTTGAGCTTGTCCTTGCCGAAGGCGGCGTCTTCTCATTCATTTCGCGGAGCACAGGCCTCGAAAGGGCCGCTTCCTGGCTGCTCCCGCGCGGATGGCTGGCGTTCTCGGACCTTATTTTCCTTTCGGAAAGAGTCCCCGACGAGGTAAAAAACATTTTTGAAGACAATAAGTACCACTACGAATCCGAGACCTCCTATCGCACGCTCCTGCACAACGCGGGTTTCGACATCCACCTCATGTGCCTTGTGCCGCAAAGCGGCTGGGACAACTATTATGCACACATGGCTCGAAGGTTGGAGGATGACAAGGGTTTTTTTTCCGACAAACGCATCAAACTCGCGTTTCATAAGGAAATAGACGTGTTTTACCGGCTGGAAGGTTTCAGGTACGTCGGATACCTTTTTTGCATAGCGCGAAAGAAATAGTAATAATTCCGGGCGAAATATTGTTATAATGTGACCGTGATCACGGCATGATGGAGGGTAACATTATATATTGTAGGGAGGAAATAGTATCTGTAAAAATTGACATTTTCACTTTTGCTTTTTACCTCAACCCGCCTTCGGCACCCTTCTCCTTAGTAAGGAGAAGGGAAGGGGATGAGGTTAAATAGTTTTTTTTCATATAAATTTTTATAAAAGGAGGTCGTATGAAAGTACTTTTTACCACACTGGCAGCGGTCCTATGCCTGGCTTTTGTCGCCGCCGCTGAAATTCAGCCGGTCATCGACACCGTCGTCACCGGCCAGCAGGGAAGCGGCTGCATTGACTGGACGGCGCGGATCATTTATTCACGGGGAATCGGCGCCCCGAACATGGACGTGACGGAGGCCGCCCGCAGGCCCGGCGCGATCCGGGCGGCCCAGCAGGTCGCCCTCCGAAACGCCCTTGAGACCTTGAAAGGGATCTACCTCAACTCCAGCACCACGGTGGAAAACTTCATGATGAAAAGCGACGTCATCACGAGCCATATCAGCGGATTTGTCCGCGGTTTTGAACAAAAAGGCAAGGAAAAGTACATGAGCGACGGTTCGGTTGAGGTAACCATGTCGATTCCTCTCGACGGCATCGGCGGCATCGACGACCAGCTCTTAGGGACTTCCGTCGGGGAAAAACCGGCGCAAACCTCATGGGAAGGGACGAAGGCGAAAAAACAGACGGTCTTTACGGGGCTCATCGTCGACTGCAAAGGCCTCGGCATCAAGCCCGCTTTAAGCCCGCGGCTCCTTGACGAATCGGGAAAAGAAGTGTACGGCAGCGCGTATGTGTCGCGCGAGTGGGCCGTTAAATACGGAATCGCGGGTTATTCCCGCGAGGTAAAAGACGCGGCGAAGCTTGACAGGGTCGGAAAAACGCCCGGCCAGATAAAGGCTTTAAAAGCCTCGGGCGACAACAGCACCGACATCGTCATTTCCAACGCCGACGCCGACGAGGTCAGGAGCGCAAGCCAGAACCTCAAGTTCCTGTCGGAATGCCGCGTCGTTTTCGTGGTGGATTAGATACTGTGTCTGATTTATCTACAGCGTAGATAAGTCCTGACTACAGTATCTTACCTGCTGCCTGCCGCAAACGGCAGGCAGCAGGTTTGACACCGAGTCCGACTTCAGTATCTTCAAGAATATTTTGTTAAACATTCTAAACACTTTTTTCAGGGAAGGATTCGTCTATGCCTACACTCACCCATCTTAAAACAATCGGCGCATGCGCCTTATGCTTCTTGGTGATTATCATGGTCGGTTGCGCCCCCAAGGCCCGCAAGGCCGGCGGGTACATGGACACGCCGCAGACGCACTGTAAAGAAGGAACGAAATACGTCAACGACGGTAAGTTTGATAAGGCCGAGGAAGAATTCAATCTTGCGGTGTCCCTGGACCAGAAATTCGCCCCCGCGTATGCCGGACTGGCCCTTGTCCAGGCGCATAAAGGCAATTTTAAAGAGGCGCTTAAAATGGCCGACAAGGCACAGTCGCTGGATTCAAAACTTCCCGACGCCTACATCGCCAAGGCTATGGTGATTACCATGCAAAACGAAGGGAAACCCGCCAAAGAATGGATCAAGGACGTTGAAAAAGAATATGACAAGGCGCTGAAAATCGACCCTCAAAACTCCGAAGCGTATTACCGGCGCGGCTTCTGCTATAAGAAGGCCTACGAATTCGGAAAAGCCTCGGACGATTTCAAAAAGGTGCTCGAACTGAAAAAAGACTTTACCAAGGAGGCCGACGATGAGTGGCAGATCATACAGATGATCGAACGCGCCGCGCCCGGCACGGACGTGGGCAAGCGCATAGCGCTGGTTGAAAAGATTTCGCGCGCGGACATCGCCGCGTTGTTCGTTTCGGAATTGCAGATTGACAAGTTGATCGAGAAAAAACGGCCCAAACACTACGACACGGACTATAAGGCCCCCGCGGACGCGCGCGAGATGAAGGTCGACAGCGCGGTGTCGATGGCGGCGGTGACCGATATCAACGGCCACTGGGCGAAGAACTTCATCATGGACATCGTTGACTACAAAATCCGCGGGCTGGAACCCTATCCCGACCATACGTTCCATCCCGACCAGCTCGTCAATCGCGGCGAATACGCGATGGTCGTGGAAGACGCCATCATCGCGATTCTCCGGGACCCAACGCTTGCCACCAAGCATATCGGCTCGCAGAGCCGCTTTCCGGACGTCAACCCTTCGCACCCCGCCTACAACGCCATCTGCAATGCCGTTGACAAAGGGGTTATGAGCGCGGAAATGAACGGCGAGTTCGGGCCCGACAAGGGCGTTTCGGGGCCGGAGGCCCTTCTGGTCATCAGAAAATTGAAGGAGTTGCAGAAGTAAACTGTCGCGCCGTTTAGTCGCTCTTCGGCGGGCCAGTTTAACAAAAGGGGAACGCGCCAGGCATCGCGCGTCCCCTTTTTTTATTCTCACCGCAAAAAGACGCATTCCCATTGTTTCCACTATTTGTTGTATTTAACAAAAATAGCTCCCACAACCTATTGTATTTTTTCACGCTTTAAATGTTGTTTTTTCAGCGCATTTCATATATTATTATAGTTGATTTTTGTGTTACAATCTTCACACGGGGGGTGGTTTCAGTGCAAATCGCGCAAAAGCCGGAAAAAGTCCCGGTTAAAGAACTTCCAAAAGAAGCGTCCAGGGAAAAAAACGGGAACGGCAAAAAGTTCAATCAACTTCGGTGCCTCGGTCCCGTACCGAACCTTGAGGAACACGTGCATCCGGACTGGTGGAAAAACATTTTCAATTCATTCTACCTGAAAACCGACGCGGACGTCGTTGACGACAGCAACATGACCCGTCAGGAAATCGACATGTTTGTCAGGATCTTAAACCTTTCACCCGAAGATAAAGTCCTGGATCTGTGCTGCGGACAGGGCAGGCATTCCCTTGAGCTTGCCCAGAGAGGGTTCAAGTTCGTCGAAGGCATCGACCGCTCCCATTATCTGATCCAGAAGGCGCGGCAAACCGCGAAGAAAGACGGCATCGAGGCGAAATTCCGGGAAGGCGACGCCAGAAAGCTTCCCTATCCTCCCGATACGTTCGACGTCGTTCTGATCCTGGGAAACAGTTTCGGATACTTCGAAACGATCAACGACGATCTGCGGGTGCTCAAGGAAGCGTTCAGGGTCCTGAAACCGTGGGACCGCGTGCTCATCGACGTCGCCGACGGCACATACCTGAGAAAAAACTTCCAGAGCCGCTCCTGGGAATGGATCGACAAGTCCCTCTTCGTGTGCAGGGAACGGTCGCTGTCGCTCGACGGGCAAAGCCTCATCTCGCGCGAAGTCATTACCCACGTGGAAAAGGGCGTGCTGGCGGACCAGTTTTACGACGAGCGTCTTTACACAAAGGAAACACTCACCGAGATCCTCAGGACCGCCGGGTTCAGCGATATCACCGTGCACGGCGAAATAACCACCGATTCCGCGCGGAACCAGGACCTGGGCATGATGGAGCGCAGGCTCATCATTACCGCCGCGGTCAAAAAGGAATGGACGCCGGTCCGCCGCAAGCAGCTCGGCACCGTAAAAAACGTCGCCGTCATGCTCGGCGACCCGAACAAACCCGACCCTTTAAAACCCAGTTCGATATTCGATGAAGACGATTTTTACACCATCGACCAGTTAAAATCGGCCCTGCGCGAGTTCGGAGATTACCGGTTTGTCTATCTTAACGACCACAACGCGCTCATCGCCGACTTGACGAAGCTCAAGGGCAAGATCGATTACGTTTTCAACCTCTGCGACGAAGGGTTCAACAATGACGCCCGTAAAGAGCTCAACGTACCCGCGCTGCTCGAAATCCTCGGCATTCCCTATACCGGGTCCGGGCCGCAATGCCTCGCGCACTGCTACGACAAGTCCCTGGTGCGGGGGATCGCGAAGGAAATGGGCATACCCGTTCCCAAGGGATTCTTTGTCAAGCCTCAGGACAAGGCGTTTGACCTCTCGGTGGACTTTCCGGTGATCATAAAACCAAATTTCGGCGATTCAAGCTTCGGTATTACGCAGAGCAGCGTGGCCAACACCGTCGAAGAACTCATCAATGCCATCGCGAAAATACGCGATTCCTTCGGCTACGATAAGCCCGTTCTCGTTGAAGAGTTTTTAAACGGGAAAGAGATCACCGTCGGCATTATCGGCAACCCTCCCGAATCGTACACGGTGCTGCCTATTATCGAAGAAGATTTTTCCTCGCTTCCCGACTCTCTTCCCAGAATATGCGGATACGAGGCCAAGTGGGTCCCCGATTCGCCTTATTGGGGACTAAAATCAGTTCAGGTCGATCTTCCCGACGATGTGCGGCGTTTTCTGGAGGAATGCTGCCTCAAGCTTTTTGAACGGCTTGAATGCAAGGACTACTGCCGGTTCGACTGGCGGTTTGACCTCGACGGGAACCCGAAACTTCTCGAAGTCAATCCGAACCCGGGATGGTGCTGGGACGGGCATCTTGCCAAAATGGCGAAATTCGGGGGCCTCAATTATAAAGGCATGCTTGAAGGCATTATCAAGGCCGCCGAGACTCGCCTGGGCATTTTGCCAAACGATGACAAGAGGGAAAAAGAAACGGCCGTTAAAAATTACGCGGTAGAAACAATCATAGCGTAGGCGCTCCATAATTCGCCTGCAGAACCTAACCCCGGCAAAACAGTTCCGTTTTGCCGGGACAAGTCTCTCTAAGCTTTCCGAACTACAAAAAATTTTCGTTCAAAAAGCTAAGAGAGACTAAACGAAACTCTTCAACCGTTTCGCCCTGAATGAGTTCTTCAGGCGCCCCAGTCCTTTTTGTTTGATTTGCCTGACGCGTTCGCGGGTAAGGTGTATTCTTCGCCCGATTTCATCAAGGGTATAGCTTGTTTCGTGCCCGATCCCGAAGTACAATTTGATGACGTCTTTTTCGGAGGTCGAGAGCGTGTCCAGGATCTTTTCAATTTCATTCCTCAGCGACACGTTCATCGCCATGACGTCGGGCAACTCCTGATCGCTGTTGCGAAGGGAGTCGATGAGCCTGACCTCGTCGGAATCCTGCTGAATGGGCTTATCAAGCGATACGTGCCGGTTCCCTATTTTCAAAACGGTGTCGACGTCGCGTTCGCCTATTTGAAGCTCATCGGCGATTTCCCCGGTCGTCGGCAAACGCCTGTATTCCTGTTCAAGTTTTCCCTGGACTTTGCTGATGTTTGAAATGGTCCCCACCTGATGGAGCGGAATATTGACAATACGGGATTGCTCGGCCAGGGCCTTGAGTATTGCCTGCCTGATCCACCACACCGCGTAGGAAATAAACTTGAAGTTCTTCCTCTCATCGAATTTTTTCGCGGCGCGGATAAGTCCGACGTTGCCTTCGTTGATCAAGTCGCTGAGCGGCAGGCCCTGGTTCTGGTAATTACGCGAAACACTGACGACAAAACGAAGATTGGCCTTTACCAGCTTTTCCAGCGCTTTGTCGTCCCCCTTCCGGATACGGGCCGCCAGCGCGGCCTCTTCTTCGCTCTTCAGCGGTGCGTAATCTTTAATTTCACCAAGATAAAGATCCAAGGAGTCTTTATCCACGGTAAGGTTATTCATGTTCATATATCACCCGGTTAATTTTATCCTTTCCCTGTTCCAACCGTCTGTTTCGATTACGGACTTTAAAAAAGATTATTGTTTATAATTCAACGTTTCCTTCAAAAACCCATTTCGCGGGGCCCGTCATATAAACGGAGTGCGAAAGCTCTCCGTCCCATTCTATGAAAAGGTCCCCGCCGGGAAGGTGAACGGTAACGCTTCCGCCGTGCTTTTTG
>JBAVGL010000592.1:0-4856 GCA_049684795.1 Chitinivibrionales bacterium
ATTAGGTTCTGTAGGCGAATTATATAAGCCTGCCTGCCGTTCTAAGAATGACACCGTCATCCTTATAGGGCCTTTAGGCGCTATCGCTTCGGTAGGCAGGCGCTTAGCGTAGATAATCACCCTTACAGAACCTTATCCACTTGTGGGTTAGTGATTGGAGAACGCCATGCCTGATTCCACCGTCATTCGACTCACCGACGTCCGCAAGGAATACCTTCTCGGCGAAACCAAGGTAGAGGCGCTGCGGGGCGTTTCACTTTCTGTAGACAAAGGCGAATTCATCGCCATTGCCGGCCCGTCGGGCTCCGGCAAGAGCACGGTCCTCAACATGATCGGCTGCATCGATACGCCCACGTCGGGCGCCATTTCCATTAATGGAAAGGATGTCGGCAGGCTCTCCGACAAGGAACTCACGCGATACCGGCGGGTAACCGTCAGCTTCATCTTCCAGTCGTTTAATCTCATCCCCGTGCTCAATGTCTACGAAAACATCGAACTGCCGCTTCTGCTCCAGCGCGTAAGCGACCGGAAAGACCGGCAGGTCCGGGTCATGCATCTTATCGAGGAAGTGGGGCTTTCCGATCGGATAAAAAACAAGGCGGCCGAATTGTCGGGCGGCCAGCGCCAGCGCGTGGCAATCGCCCGCGCGCTGGCCGCCAGCCCGGTAATGGTCCTTGCCGACGAGCCCACCGCCAACCTCGATTCGGACACCGGCGCGAAGATCCTTGACCTTATGCGTGAGATCAACGGCCGCGAGGGCACGACCTTCGTCTTTTCCACGCACGACGGCCATATCATGGAGCGGGCGCGCCGCATCGTCAACATCAAGGACGGGCTTATCGTAAGAGACGAGCGGAAAGGTGCCTGACGGATGATCACGCTGACCATTGCGCTGCGTTACCTGCTGCGGCGGAAAGTCCGCATGGCCATGATCGGCCTTCTGGTCGTCCTGGGGACGATGGTCATTGTCCTGGGCGAGACGTTTTCCCTTTCCGCAAAGCATTTCTCGCGCGATTCGATCATTTCGTATTTCACCGGTGACCTGATCATCTACGCGGCGCGTTCGAAGGAAAAACCTTCGCCGTTCGCGTTCACCACGCCGCTTCCGGTCATTACCGGAGCGCGCCGGATCGAGGCGTGGCTCGACGCGAATCCCCTGGTGGATTGTCACGTAGCAATCGCGCAAAATTACGGGCTCCTCTCGATGGAAAAACGGGGGAAAAAGACCGAGGTGCCGTTTTTCTTTTACGCAATCGATCCGGTGAAATATCGAGCGGCATTCCCGAACATTTCCATGGTCAAGGGCGCCTTTTACGCAACCGAAGGCAACGGCCCGGAAGCGGGCGTGGTGCTGAGTAAATTCCAGGTCGATAACTATTCGAAGAACTACAGCCTGGACCTGGCGCCCGGCGACAGGGTCACCCTGCTGAGCCTGACCGACGGCGGTTCCGTCAATGCGTGTCCGTCCCAAATCATCGGCGTCTACGATCCGAAGCGCTATAAGAACGTTTTCAATTATATCAATTTCCTCGACATCACGAGCTACTCGCGTCTCTACAATTTCACCGGCGTCGACGCGGCTTCGCTGCCTTCCGGCTATAGCGCGGCGCTCGCATCGGGTTCCGACGACGAGATCTTCGGCCTGTCGGGTCGGAAGGGTTTCGGCGCGATTGAAACGAAAAAACTTGTTTCCAGGGAATTGACGGGTTATACCATGATCGCCGTCAAACTTAAAAATCGCGGCGCCATCGGCCCGTTTACGGATGGGCTTGGGCACGCGGGGTTCGACGTCAAGATCGCGCCGTGGAACGAGGCGTCGAGCTTTTTCGCGAATGTCGCGGGAATCATCCAGGCGGTGATCTATGGCGCCACACTGCTGATATTTCTTATTGTGGTTTTCATACTCATGAACACGCTCATCATCAGCGTGCTTGAGCGCACCGGAGAGGTGGGGACGCTGCGCGCCATGGGCGGGGAAAAAAGTTTTATCACGGCCATCTTTTTATGGGAAGCGCTCCTGCTCAACGGGTCCGCGGCGCTCACCGGGATGCTTTTAAGCCTCGTTGTCATACTTGCCGTGGGCGGATCGGGCGGCGTGCAGCTTCCCGACATCATGGCCCAATACCTCGTTGGCGGCGGCAAACTGGACCTTGTGATCTCTGCGCGTCCTTTCATCGAGGCGTTGACGCTGGTGCTCGTAGTCTGCGCGCTGGCCACGATCTATCCCATACGCGTCGCCATCGCCATAACGCCGCTTAAAGCGATGGCCGGGAAATAAGGGAGATTTCATGCCGTTTTACCTGCCCCTTGCTTTCAAGAACATTTTCCGCGACCGGCGGCGCAGCTTTACCCTCGGCGTCAATTACTTTTTCGTGGCCCTGCTGCTGCTGTTCGTTTTTTCGATCACCAGCGGCGTCAGAAAAAATATTACCGAAAACGTCATCACATCCGCCGCGGGGCACATCACGGTGTCCGGCGAGTATATCGTCAAGGGTCGTACGTACCAGGGGATTAAAAATTATCCGCGTATCGACTCCCTGGTCCGCCGCGCCTTTCCCGACGCCCGCGTTTTCACCCGGTACACGCTGAACTCCGCCGTGTATTACAAGGGCCTTTCCAAACGGCTTTCCTTCGTTGGCATCGACCCAGGGCTGGATCCGGGCCTGCGCGGCCAGCTCGCCGTCGACGACGGCGCATGGGACTCGTTTGTCAATGACCAGAGCGCGGTGGTCATGCCGCGCGCCGTGGCCGGGTATTTCGGCCTCGCCACCGACGACGACCTTCTTATCGCCACGCGGAGCAGGTTCGGCGCATTCAACACGGGGACGGTCCGCGTGCGGGGCATTTACACGACGGGCAATTATTTCCTGCGGGACTATGTGATCAGCCATTTCGGGTTTATCCAGTCGCTCGATCTCGCCGAGGCCTCCACGGCGTCAAAGATGTATATTTTTTTCAGGGACCTCCGCGGGCTTGGCGAAAAACGCGACCGTCTCATGGCCATGCTCAATAAAGAGGGGTTCGTTGCGGTCAAGCCGGCCAGCGACAACGACGCGCTCAACGCGGTTTCCGCGGCGTCACCCCGCTACAAAGTCCAGGACGGGAGCGTCAATCAGGTACGGCTCACCCTGGCGACGATCGATGAAGTGACGGGCATCGTCGGGAAGGTGGTGGGCGCTGTCAACGGGATCGGCCTGTTCATCGCCGCCATCATGCTCTTTATCATCGCACTATCGATATTCATCAACATGCGCATGACGATACACGATCGATTCCAGGAAATCGGAACCCTGCGCGCGATCGGCGCCGAGCGAAAAGACATCCTGGCGCTTTTTATCTTCGAGAACATTTTCCTGAGCCTGGTCTTTATCGGCGCGGGGGTCGCGGCCGGGTTGGTTGTGATGTGGGGATTTTCGGCCTTCGTTACGCTTCCCGGCGACGGCGTGCTCGGCCTGTTCCTGGACAAAGGCCGTTTTGTGCTCGAGCCGACCGTATCGGCGGTCTTTTTCATCTTCATTGCGCTGGCGTCGCTTACGGCGCTCTTTTCCTATTTTCCGGCGCGCTATGGCGGGCGGGTCCCGGCGTCGGTCGCGCTCAATGCGATATATTGAAATACCATTGCACGCCATGTGCCAAAAGGAATTCGTTACATGAAAACCGCGTTCTGCGTACTTCTATCGGCCCTTGCGGCCATGGTCAACTTTTCTTTTGCGCAGTCTCCGGGCAACGACCCGAAGGCCGTCGGCATCATCACGCAAATGGAGGAAAAGCTCAACCTCGAAGGTGGCGACGTCACCAGCGTTTTTACGCTCGTCCAGCGCAAGGAGGGAGAGGCCGACCGTGTGCTTAAAGTCAAGGTGTACCGGCGCGATTCCATAAAAAAATTCACGCTCATCTTCCAATACCCCGAAAGCGAAAAGGGCAAGGGATATTACCGCAGCGGCGACGACCTCTATCTCTATCTGCCGTCGACCCGGGAATTCGTCTACCGCAACCGTAAAGACGACGTGGGGTCAACCGACGTACGCACCGACCTCTTCGGCAAACTCGATATCCTCAAACAATATACCGTAGGCTACGAGGGCCAGCGGCAGATAGCGAAATTCGACTGCGACGTGGTCGATCTCAACGCTTTGGCGCTCGACGTCTCGTTCCCCGTCCAGAAATGGTATATCAGGAAGTCCGATGGGCTCCCGGCGAAGGTCGAGAACTTTTCAGCGTCAAAAACGCTCCTGCGGACGTTCTACTATATCGATTATAAAGAGGTGAAAACCGGCAAATTCCTCTTCAGCAAGCTCATGGCCGTCAATAACCTTGAAAAAGACCAGCGGACGCTTTTAAGCAACGAGGAGATCGGCTCAACCGCGATTGCGGATTATACGTTTTCAAAGGCGTTTCTTGAGGAACAGTCGAGGTGATATGCGCACCCGTCACGTAATCGCACTCATCGCGGCAATTGCCGGCGGCGTCTTTGCCAATCAGGATTCGCTGTCCGACGATGCAGCGCTCGACGCCGGGGCGTTTGACCGCTCATTGACGGCCGGCAAGGCCGTCGACCGGACGAACAAGCTCGAATACCTTCCCGGCGCCTCGTTTGTTTCCGAGGCCGACGGCTATTTGCCGGAATCCGGCGGGTACGGGGCGGACGAGCGCTTTTATGGCAAGGCGTTTCTTAAAGCCACGAAAGCCGATCTCGGCTCCCTTTATGCCGGGTGCAATTTCACCTATTTCCTTTACGCGGCGGCAAACAATGAGTTCTTTAGAGCCTTCTATCAGGCCCAGTCGCCCGATCCTTCTTCGATTTCGGCGGCGCTCTCGGAAGCGCATTTTTCCTTTGATATCAGGAAACGGGTTTT
>JBAVGL010000593.1:0-5452 GCA_049684795.1 Chitinivibrionales bacterium
AGAGTTGGGACACTAAGATGACTCCTTCCGGCTGCAGCTCCACAGCGACGTTGTCGCCCGTGTCCGGAGCTACGTCCCCGACGGCGATGGACTTCTCCGGAACTCTTGACGCCAATTGCCCCAATCCTTTTTCCATAGCGGGAATTTCCTTTGGTGATTATAACAAAAACGGCGTTGACTTCTCATCCATGACCGGCTTTTCCCTTACCGCGCACGGAAAAGGCGTAATCTGGGTGCGCTTCGAAACGAAAACGCTCGACACCGCGACGAACGGTCAATCCAATTATACCTATCCTATTCAATTGACGGACACGGTAACAAACTATTTCGTGCCGGTGGATTCGCTGCGGATACTTCCCGCCATTCAATCGCCCTGGCAATTTCCCTGGTCGGTTGTGTCTAAAAATCTCATCGATATAGAATTCGAATTTTCAATAAAAACAAATTCGGGCGCAACGCCCATGCAATTAATCATCGACGACTTCTATGTCAACGGCGTGCATCTTGAGGACCTTAAGCTGTAGCCCACGGTAGAGCACTTCATAGGGCTTTTTCACAAGAACCCAGTCATATTTTTCCCTCGTCCCCTTTTTCGCTTTTTCCTCGAAAAATTCCGCGGCATTCATCACCGGCAACATTTGTAGAATAAAATATTATTTACCGCTATTATCGTTTTTGACAATAATGCGCGGAAACACGTATATTTTTGCTGAAGACGTCAGCATATAAACAGCGGAAGCCGGAAAGTGTGTGAAAAGGTGTGAGTCTGTAAAGATTTCTTTACACACTATTTGCTGGACCTAAAAATAAAAATTTTCTGCCGTTGGAAGTGCATGAGCAATGGCAAAATGAAACCCTCAAAGCCTTCTGCTGCCAAAGGACGTCACATAGCAGTCGGCGTTTCTACAGAAAATGTCAGAATGCGACAGCGCAGCGCAATAGGCGTTGCGCTCCTGCTGGCAATAACCACGGCAGTGGTCTACAGCGGCGTTTTCAGCAGTGAATTCGTCAATTACGATGATGACGTTTATGTAACGACGAACATTCACTTGCGTCAAGGGCTGTCGTGGGAAGGCGTCCGATGGGCTTTCACGACGGTTTACGCAAGCAATTGGCACCCGCTTACCTGGCTGAGCCACATGCTGGACGTCCAATTATTCGGACTTAATCCGGCAGGACATCATTTCACGAGTTTGTTATTTCATGTTTTAGCAACGCTGCTTTTATTCGGGTTCCTGCGATATGCAACCGGAAAAATCTGGCTAAGCGCGTTCGTCGCTGCGCTATTTGCCTTACATCCAATGCACGTGGAATCCGTGGCATGGGTGGCTGAACGGAAGGATGTCCTCAGCGCGGTATTCTGGTTTGCCGCACTATGGGCCTACGCTTTTTATACGCGTCGTCCCGGAATCGGTAGATACGGCACGGTTGCTGTTCTCTTTGCGCTGGGCTTAATGGCCAAGCCGATGCTGGTGACGTTGCCGTTGGTACTGCTGCTTCTGGATTATTGGCCGCTGGAACGATTGGAAATGAACCGACGATGTTTCGTGCGACTGGTGGCGGAAAAGTTGCCATTATTTGTTTTGTCAATAGCTTCAGCAACGATAACCATAATTTCTCAAAGAGAGGCCATTGCCGGATTTAACAGGTTCAATATTATGACAAGGGTTTCAAATGCCGTCGTGTCATACTGCATTTATATAAGACAGGCGATTTGGCCTGAGGAACTGGCTGTGTTTTACCCGTATCCGCAGCACCTATTTCCCGTTAAAACCGTGGCCTGTGCGCTGCTGCTCATCGCGATCACGGCAGCAGTCGTGCGAATAGGCAGTAGACGGAAAAAATATCTTGTGATGGGATGGTTCTGGTTTCTCCTGACGCTGGCGCCGGTTATCGGAATCATGCAGATCGGCAGTCAAGCCCATGCAGACCGTTATACCTATATTCCTTTTATCGGAATTTTTATAATAATCTCATGGGGACTGGAAACAATTGTTGACCGGCTTGAAACCAATAAAAAGTTGATAGCAAAAATCGTTGTAGTAGCTTTAATTTTGGCTATGATTGGCATAACGAGGGAACAAGTTGGATACTGGAAAAATGGCTTTACGCTTTTTTCCCATGCCATTGCCGTTACAAAGAACAATTATGTCGCTTATAATAATCTCGGAACCTTCCTTAACAGAACCGGCCAAACGAGCGACGCCATGGCTTATTACCAAAAGGCATTGAGCATCAATCCCGCCTATGGTGATGCTCATTATAATCTTGCCATCATCCTTAGACATCTCGGACGAATGGACGAAGCTATCGCTCACTACCGGAAGGCGTTGGAAATCAACCCCAATAGGCTTGAAACGATAAATAATCTTGCCGTCGCATATCTTCTAAATAATCAGGTGACTGATGCAATGCCGCTTCTCCAAAAAGCGCTTTCGTTAGCCAAGACTGCCGGCGATGAAGCAAAAATAAGAGAGCTGACTGAAAGTCTTGAAGCATTAAAATAAGATAAGATTATTTCAACAATGTCTGTTAAGCAGAAGGTTGTCACTTTCTCTGGAGATTGAGCAACGAAGGAGCATCGAATTGGCTATATCTGAAATTGCGGGCATTCATCACCCAAGCCTGCCTTCTTGCACATCAACCCAAAGGTTTTAGAGAACACAAACGCCAGGAAGCATACGAAAATATGTGCCTGTATCCGATCATCTTTTGGTGCCAGAGCGGACGCAGATGTAAATCAGATTTATGGATTCTAAACGCTTCCTCAGCATCGGTCAAATGAATATATGCTCCCCACAAGTCTTTAGCTTGCCAGTCAGTAATATTGGTTCGGAGAAGATAACATCCTTTTGTCAAGCGGAAAAATATTGCGAAAAAGTTATTTCGGAGGATCTCCTCTTATGCACCTGACACTTAAACCATCGGTCAAAACATCATCGTCCGTCATAACTTGACCTGAATAGCTACGGATTAAAAAAATACCTGCTGATGGGTCAATGAAAGTAGAACTCCACCAATAGCCTGTTAGATCCACGTCACCGAAGATTCCGCTGCTAACAGTTCCACCAAAATAGGGCGCAAAATTATTGATATAAGCTGGCGTGGTAAGAAGGAAATTCGTCAAAGCCTCAAAATCGCCATCTGTCGGAACATGCCAGCCTTTTGGTGCTAGGTTTCCTGTATTGACTGCATAAAAATTATATAATGCCCCATAATTATTTCTATATTTGATACTGTCATTATACCAGCAGTATGCAGGTGTTGATAGCGTACTCCAGTCCGTTGAACCGTTCACATGCGAAATGGGTGTGCCGTTATTATTCCTTGTCGTCTTCAGATTTTGTACCATCCATGTCACCCCATTTATAACCACCGTATCATAATGATTTCCATCCGTATCGCGCACATCCCACTGCGCGTTAAGGGTTACATTATTCGCGGGCATCGTAAACGTCTTCGTGTTCGTATCTGCAGGGCCGCCTTTCCAGCCCACAAATACGTAACCATTTTTAGAAAGACCATTACTTCCAAGTAATACCGATACGCTTGCTCCAGCTTTATAATAATTGTTATCAGTTGGCGGGACTCCCGTTAAACTGCCATTGCCATTATACGATACCTGATAAACGGAAACGAAATTGGCTGTAACTGTGGCGTTGGCGGAAGTCAGCGTCACGGTGGCGGTCAAGGCGTTAGTTGCATTTGTAATTGTCCCCGCAGTACTTGGGGCCAGGGTCCAATTGACAAAAGTGTACCAGACGCTTACAGGCGCCGCTGCAATAGGAGTCGGCACGCCATAACTTGCCGTCACGGACGAAGATGCCGGCGTCGTAATTATTCCTCCGGTTCCCGCCACGACAGTCAATTGATATGCGTTGAGCGCCCACTTGGCATTAAGCGTAATGGAAGCCGTGATCGGCGTGGTAAAATTAAAGGCCGTCGAAGTTGAAGTATCCAAATACCATCCGCCAAAGGTATAACCGGTTTTTGATGGCGCCGTTGTCGGCGCGGTGGCCGTGCCGCCGCAGGCAATTGCCTGCGTGGAAGGCGTAAGACTTCCGCCGTTGCTGTTAAATGTGACGTTAACGCTCGATATGCTGATCGAAACGGGAGCGCTGGCCGGAGGGGCCGTTGCATTGTCGCACGATCCGCCTTCGGCCTTTACAACATAGGATGTCGCGGCGGAGATGCCTGTAATTGTAAAGCTGTTGTTTGTAATAACCGGCTGCGTCGCGAGTTTTGTTCCGCCACCATACACGGACCAATTCGCCCCGGTCCCCAGCGTTCCGGTGATATTAAATGTCACCGAACCAGGAGGACAAATGCTCGTAGGCGTGGTGGCCGCAAGCGTTATCGTTGAAGAGGGCGAATTCACCGCCAGGGTATTTGTTTTCGTGGTCGCCGCGGAGCCGGAATTACAATCGTCCGTTATCACGCATTTATATAACCCGCCATCGGTGCCGACAACATTTGTCAAGGAAAAATTTGCAACGTCTCCGGGATTTTGCCTGGTTGAGGATGCCGGTAACATCCACTGGTAATGCGGATTTGATCCTCCGGTAATGGAAATCGCGATCGCCTCCGAAGCGGTGCTTCCGGCGCAGGCGGGGTTCGTGCCAAACGAGATCGCATTTACCGTAAGAGAAGGAACGATCGTTACCTTCACGTTTTTGAACGTTGTGTTTCCGCACGTTCCCTCGGCGCGGACATAATAGGTGGTCGCGGCGGTAGGGGAAACGGAAATCGGCGATCCGGTAGTTGAAAGCGCGGCTGCCGTGGTGTCGGTATACCATTTCCAGACCGCTCCGGCGCCAAGCGTTCCGCCGGTCAAGGAAAGCGTGCTTGAGTTTCCCGAACACAGGCTTGATGGTGTGGCATTGACCGCCGAAGGCGCCGTCGACGACGTATTCACCGTCAAAATCGCCCCCGCGCTCGTTGCCTTGGTTCCTGAAGTACTGGTCACGACGCAGGAATAGATGCCGGTATCGGTTGCCGTCACGGCGCCTATGGACAGGCTGGCAGTCGCGGTGCCAACATAATGCCCTTCCGTTAAGTTACCGGCGACATTTTTCCATTGATAGCTCAGCGATCCTGAACCTGTCGTGGCGGCAGTGGAAAAACTCACCGGGGCACCAAGACATTTTGCCTGGCTCTGGGGTTGAGTTGTTATGGTTATTGCAGTGCTGGCGGCAACGGTGACCGTGACCACGTAGTTCTGCGTGCTGCCGTCAGCAGCCACTACCGTGTAGGTAACGGGGCTGGTGAAGTCGTTAGCGGTAGTGCCGCTCTTTTGTACTACAGAACCCACTTTCACCGAAGCGCCGGTAGTAGTATAGTTTGCAACCAGACCGGTAACTGCTGTTCCATTGGGAACGGTCACCGCTATTGACGTTCCGGTGATTGTTCCCGTGTCGGCGGGACTGACAAAGCTGAAAGCAGTCAGGGCTTT
>JBAVGL010000594.1:0-8603 GCA_049684795.1 Chitinivibrionales bacterium
AAACACCCGTTCCCAGTCCGAACACGGAAGTTAAGCCCTGATGCGCCGATGGTACTGCATGGGTGACTGTGTGGGAGAGTAGGTCGCTGCCAGATTATATTAAAAGCCTTCGTTCGAAAGAATGAGGGCTTTTTTGTTATATGAAGTATTGTCTCTAAATTCCTGAGACTATTACCTCATCACTTCCCTTCTCCTTGGTAAGGAGAAGGGTGCTCAAAGAGCGAGTTGAGGTAAGGGATTTAGGGGCGAGATTCTGGAAAATCTTATGAACCAGCCGCTCCTTGTTGTCAGTGATTCCAAAGGGAATATTTTCGAAATTCCCGAGCTTCTCATGGTCGGTGCGTCGGTAAACTCACTGTCTCTTCCCGACGATTCTAGTATAACCGCGCTTCCACAGTCCAGCGTTTTATTTGCGCTTCCTAAACGGATTCCAATCGGCTATGATTACATTTCGAAGAAACGCGTCGCACTCGACAATTATCACGGCGAGCCTGTTTCTGCCGTAGCGGCTTTTTTACCTCCCGGATATATTCGCACATTAATCAGCGCAAACTGCGAACTTCCCGGGGCGCCGCGGCTTCCGCTGTATTGCTACAGCGCGGTCGGATGGAAAAACGGGAAGTTTTATGCCGCGGGCATCCGCATCGACCGGCAAATGCGGCACGAAATTTCCGATGAATCGCTTTCATTCGTTGATTCACAGGCCAAAGCCATGCTCAGGCGTTATCCCTGCAACAGGCTTATCAGGCATTTAGTGGAAAATTGCGTTTGCAAATACCGATGTCCCAATGCCTGCAATCTCGTGCTTGGCAAATGGGAATGTCCTGTTCCGGTGAGCCCCGTGTGCAATGCCGCCTGCATCGGGTGCATTTCTCTCCAAGCCCGCGGTTGCGGGTTTCCCGCGTCACAGCACCGGATCGATTTCGTGCCGACGGAAAAAGAAATCGAGGAATACGTCGTGCCGCACCTTCAAAAAGCGGCCAACCCCATCGCCAGTTTCGGCCAGGGGTGCGAAGGTGAACCATTGCTGCAGGCGGGACTTATTAAGGAATCCATCAAAAGAATACGATCGCGGACCCGGCGCGGGGTAATAAATATTAACACCAATGCAAGTTTGCCAAAAGCAGTTGAACGGATCTGTCTCGCCGGTCTCAACAGCATGCGAGTCAGCATGAATTCGGCGCAAGCCGGTTTTTATGCCGCCTATTATCGCCCTAAAAGTTATTCGTTTGATGATGTCTGCGAGTCGATTGCGATCGCAAAGAAGCACAAGGTATGGGTATCGCTCAATTATTTGGTCTTTCCTGGATTTACCGATCATCCCGGGGAAGTGGCCGCTTTGAAAAAGCTCCTGAAAAAAACCAAAGTTGATATGATCCAGACGAGAAACCTCAACATCGATCCTCAATGGTTTATTACGAAAATGGGACTGGGCAGTCTTCGTGGAAAGCCCATTGGAATGGTTTCATGGGTCGTTGAGATGAAGAAATATTTCCCTGATGTTAAGCTCGGCTATTTCAACCCGACATTTAAAACCATGGAAAATTAATTTCCTTTCACTTTATCCGGTCCATACGGTAGAATCAAGGCATCCATCGGAAGGGATGCATTCGCGCATGGAACGGGAAATTCTCAAGGCGGACAAACAATACAGGACCAGGCTGTTAACGGCATACCTTGTCGGCATCGTTGTTTTTTCCCTGTGCCTGTGTTTCGGGCTTCCCCGGTACCGTGCTTTTCTCGGCACGCTCAAAATCCCAGACATGCTTGACATTGCAGAAATTTCCACCATGATATTTTTCGCATGCTTTGTCGGCCCGGCCTGTTATCTCATGGTTGTCGGGAGCAGGATAATTTTTTCCAAACGCGTTCCCTTCCCCGGCCAGAAGGTCATCCGCGATACGAAAATCATCGAGGGGAAAAAAGCCGTCACAAGGGGGAGAGCGCTTTTTATCCTCGGAATGCTCACGATCATCATCCTCATTGCCGGCGCCGCCCGTTCGCACTACTTTTTCGAAAAACTAAGGAACTTCAACCCGTTCCAAAGCTACAAAAGGCTTGCCTGATTTGTCAACCAGCGGAGGCGAATATGGGGCGCAAAGCGGGAACAGCGGTAGTAGCGGCGCTCGTCGCATGCATGTTTCAGCCGGCGGAAGCCTGCTTGCAAATGGGCGCTAATTTCTGGAACCTGAATTGGCAGGGCGACGCAGCCTTTATCCAGGGCGGCCAGTGGGGAAGCTGGAACCCGACCTTTATCAGCCAGATCCAGATTTACAGCAGCCTGAGGTTCATGGATTGGAACGCGGTGAACATGACCGCAGCATCGAGCTGGGCGAATCGCGTTCAAAAAAGCGCAGGATGTTCGCAGTGCAGCAACCAGGACACTCCCATCGCGTATGAATGGCAGATCGACGTGGTCAACCATGTGCCGGGCTGCGGTTACTGGCTCAATGTCCCCTGCATGGCCGATTCAATGTACGTGGACAGCCTTGCGGTCCTCGTTCACTCTCTCCTCGGCCCGGGACGCAAGGTGTTCCTCGAGTATGCCAATGAAACATGGTGGGAGTCGGCGTCCGTGGCCTATGTCACGGCCGCGGGCAATGCGCTCGGCAGCGGCCTTTCCACCATAAACGGCGTATACGGCAACACGAACTTTCTGGGCCATTGCTATCTGGCGGCCCGGATGTGGACGTGGTTCAGGAACGCATGGCGGCAGGCGGGAGGCGACACGGGCCTGTGCATAAGGGTGCTGGCCGGCCAGGCGGGATATGGCGGCGCGGAAGAATGCCACTACATGCTTGAAGCCATTGCCAGCGCAAAAGTAAACCCTTCGGGGCAGATGTGCGACCTGTTCGCCATAGCGCCGTATTTCGACGGCGACCCGGCGAGCGCCGAACCCATGGTAAGCTCGCATTACGCGTGGTGTAAGGCAAAGGGCGTTTCACTGTGCTGTTATGAAGGCGGTCCCGACGGCCATCCGTCCGACTCGGCGACCATGACGGAATACGTCTCGATGCTCGACAAATATGTCAACGGCCCCTATAACCAATATACCCATTCGGGCGGGCAGTGGGGCGCGGTTGAAAACGGGTATTACCAGGCGCTGGCCGATTGGGCGGGAACGCATTCATGCAACCCGGCGTATACGGCGGTCCGGGCGCCCTGTCGCGCGTCCAGGCCCCCGGTTTCTTCCCTCCGGGCGCTTTTGGCCGGCCGGGACGTAAAGCTGTATACCCTTGACGGACAGAGAATACCGGCGCGCCGGACCGCAGGCTGCTGTATCGCGGCCGTGCCGGGCTCACCGCTTTTGCGGGTATTCTCGTTGCCGAAGAATTGAACAGAAGAAACGTTTTTCTCTTGCCAAGTTTGACGCGGTATCCGCAATAGTATGACTTGAATTTGCATAAGTAAAACAGCATCTTTCAAAAAACTCGCCGAACATTCGGTATTTGTTCTCTTCCGAGACAAGTTTCCGGTAAATCGCCAGTGCCTTTGACAATTCGCCCAACAATAGCTATATTTTTCCATCGGCTAAAAGGAGGCAAGCATGGCCAAACCCACCGTAAGCGCCATCAATGGTGCGTCCGTCGTATCGTTGCCGGGCTTTTTTTCCAACGTGATCAGTGCCATCCCCGATCCAACCACCCAGGCGGATGCCAATGCGATATGGGTTGCCATTCAAGCAGAGATGGCAATTCTCGGTCTGAACATCGACAGCGGGGTAATACCGCTGCTGGTGAAGCCCGATGAAAAGCTGGCCATCCATGGCGCCAATTTCAACCAGGCTGGCAATACCGCCGAGGCGCGCCTCACGGGCGTCACGGTCGCTTTCCGCGAACATGACGCCTTGCGCGTCGTCAAAAATAGCGCCCCCACCGCTACCGATTTCAGCGTCTATGTGCCCTCGCTGGCTGAGCTGCAAACCACCAAAGTGCAGGATCACCCGCTGATCAGCGTGCCGAACCTCAATTTGAGCCTCAATCTTAACTATCAGTACCAACGCAATGCGATCCTGATGCCCATGCTGCTGCATGTGAGCAACCCAACGGGCGCTTCCTCCTCAGAAGACGGCGCGGATATCCTCCTCGGCGTGGTACTGCCCCCGCCTTCGGTGGGCGTTCCCAATTTGAAAAACGGCCTGGTAACGGTCGGCAACCCGCATGGGAGCGCCGGTGACAAGACCGATAACTTTGGCCGGCTGACGATGGAGCCGGGGATGAACAGCGACACCCATCCGGGTGACGTGCGCTGGTACGGCCTGGATATGCTGGGTGACTTCAACTACAATGATCCCCTGAGCTACCTGCCAGACCTGTCGGTCGGCGGCATCGAGGATCAAGCCAAAGCGCTCTGGTCGACCCTGTTCCAGATGTCCGTCCAAGGGTTCTCTCAATTGGCTTCGCTGACCAGCGGTTCCATTCAAAGCACGGGGATCCTCCCATTTTTATCCCAGGAATGGTCCGACCTCTTGGGCTACCTGGCGACCATTCACAAAAAAGGTAAAGGACAGCCGGACGGCGTCGCCATTCAAGCCTGGGACGACGATGGTGCATCCTTCAAACTCCCTTCCGATACCGATTTCGGGAGCGCCGGCCTGGCGGTGATCTGGCGCGATGACCTGCCCTCCGCGCCCATGCCGCTGTGCAACCTGGAATTCGACTGCAGCGATCCAAAGCAGCATGATGATATTGAAAACCTGCTGGTGGAGGCGGCCAACGCCTTGTGGTCGTTCGCCCCCACCACGGACCTCACCTTCCCGATGGTACCCGGCTTGACCGTGGATTGCGCATTGACCGCGGTGGCCGATGAGACCAATAACCTCCTGGCAAAACTAAAAATCAGCCAGAATATTGATTTGAGCGTCACCATCCATTTCGACGGCCTGGATGCGGATGAGAGTAAAGCAACCAAGATTGACGGAGATACCCCATTCACGACGAAGGACAAACAAAACTATCATATCTTGCCAAAACCGAATCTACTTTACAACAGCCAGCAGGGGGATGGGGTGAAGAGCATGACCGTCCAGGCGATGGTTGATGTGTCTGTAAACGGCTGCGCCTTCACCGATATCCCGTTCAGCCCCAAGTTCAATATCTCGGTGCGGCCGATCAACATCCCGACTTTCGCCATCTTCTTCTCGGATGTGGATTTCGGAGGCATACCGCTGCTCGTGTTTCCCGCTTCAGAACCCGTGCAGCCGTTTCCCTCAAACCTGCTGCCCCCCGGCGCGCTACCCGACATTTCGCTTGCGCTGCCAAGCGGATTGCATTGGGATATGACGGGAGTCTATGACGCGGCCGGGAATCCGTGTCCCGATGCCATCGGCTCCTCTCCCTGGAATACGTTGGATACATTACGGCATACCATCTTCGACTTTATCAGCACGGCGGATGCCGTTGTGAGCGTATTAAAAGTGTTCTACACGGCGGATTGGGTGGAAACCGTCAAGGCTCTGGCTGAAAAAATCAAGGCCGTCACGCAAATGGTACTGGATACCACCGGCAACCTGGGCAACCTGACGAACTCGGTGGTTAACACGCATTCCATCCTGGGCTTTTTTGGCTGGACGGATAATTTTAATGACTCGCTCGATTCAGTGATCATCGTCGGCCCGCCGAGCAGCGTCAGCAAGGTTTACTTTCATTGTTATCAGGATGAAAACTCAGGCGGCGACGAGCTTACCCTGTCGATTCAAGACAAACAGTATATCGGCGCCTTGCCGAAATTCTCGGATGTGAATTCTCGAACGCCAGGCGAAATCGATTTTGCGGGAAAAACATTGAAAATCCCTTTGCCGCGCGTGGAGGCTTCTCCCGCAACGCGCGCCGATTTTCATGATATGATCTCCTCCATAGTCGTCGAGCAGCAGTAGCCGTCAAATAACTCTTTTCCAGTTCCAGGATCGCAATATTTTTCTAATTTAATTTTCCCTATTGGTTGCGGATTAAACAGGCTGGCTAATTACCGGCCTTAATTTAATGAAAATAAATATACCATTCCCCCGTAGTGTTTCTCGTCGAGACCACAGGGGCGTGGATGACGCCCTAGACCTCTTTTTTTTGTTTTGACAAAAATACCCGGAAACACCTATATTTTTCACGAATGCCGTCGATGGAGAAAAGGCAAAAGCAGGGAAAGAGCGGGAAATTATGGAGTGTGTAAAGGAAAGTTTGGTCCATAGTTCCCAACACCAAAAAAAAGAAATTTCCTATCAGCTTATGGGAATGTTTTTGCGTTTTTTCAGCTATTCCGCGCTCGCCATAATTGCGGCCTCAATGGGTTGTTCCAAGGGCGGCGCACCATATTCCGTAAGCGGAAACCATAGCCCCGTTCTTGCTTATCCCGATTTCATCACCGCCAATAAAGACTATTTCATAACGCGGATCGGCGACGTACCACAGGTCAACGCGGATAGCTTTCGCCTCGAAATCACCGGCCTCGTTGACACGCCGCGCAGCCTCTCCCTGCACGATCTCATGGCGCTCCCGCTTGTCGAGCTTCCGCTGACCGTTGAATGTATCGGAAATTCAGCGAACGGCTCGCTTGTCTCAACGGCGGTGTGGAAGGGTTTTCGCCTGTACGATTTACTGGTATCGCTGGGCCTGGACTCGAGCGCCACGGGCGTCAAGTACCGGTGCGCCGACGGGTATTACGCCTCGCATACGATGGACCAGATCAAAAACAACGGGGTCATCGGCGCCTTGTTCATGAACGGCGACACCATTCCGCCGGAGCAGGGCTTTCCTCTCAGGATTTTAAACCCGGGATATTACGGAGTCAAGCAACCGGCCTGGGTCGTGGCGATAGAAGTTTCCGCGCAACCGCTTTCGGATTACTGGGCGGATAACGGCTGGGACGTGTCGCCGCCCATTGCAATCGATTCGAAAATATTCTTTCCCTCCGCCGATACGTCGATTCCGCCAGGAGACACCTTGTACGTGGGCGGGGCGGCCTTCGGCGGAACGCGGGTAGCCAAAGTGGAGGTCACCGCGGACGGCGGCACAACGTGGAAGACAGCGGACATCGTCGACTCCATGAACGCTGACAACGTCTGGGTATTCTGGCTCGCAAAGTTCGTGTTTGCACAATCCGGAAGCATCCAAATCAACGCGCGCGCCACCGACATTCACGGCAACTCACAGCCGCAAATAGACACGACGTACTTCGACGGCACGAATGATTGGCCCGCGATCAATGTGACTGTTTTGAAATGAGGACCATTTACCGCCCGGCATAAGCGATCCGTTTCTTTTCATGATTCAAAATTACTTCACAAGCGAAAATCGGAAGCCGTTATATTTCTACTTCCGTGAATTACTGCGAGGATTGAAATCTCATCAAGTGAAAGTTGATAAATAAGCCGATAAGAATAGATAAATAGCTCTCGGATTTCTTTTTTATCCGTTTCTGGTACAATTCTTCCCCGTTCCGGCATATCAGGAATCGTTGATGAGATTGTGACGATTTCCCTGATAATTTTCTTAGCATAAAATTTTGAATCCAAGGCAATATATTCATATATCGCTTTAAGATCGTCCCGCGCCGGAAAGGTCCATTTTACCATGAGTGGATTTCTTTTTCGAGGTCTTCAATTGTTATCGTTTTTCCACCCGCCGCTGCTTCTTGCCCTTTTTGAATTTTATCGATAACATAAATTCTATACATAATTTCATCCACTGAAGAATCGTCCGGAAGCGATGAAATTGCTGCAAGTGCTTCATTTTTAAGAGTTTTCATGACTTTTTACTCCTTTGGTTTTTCTACTCCATATAATAATTCAATTCAATAAAAGAATCAATGGATAAAATTAAACTTATCAATCGGTCGACCGCCATTTCAAATTAGTGTTTAGAGCGGAAGAATCATGGTCGATGTACGTCCTCAAGATTGAGCGAAAATCCGGGAAAACCCGAACGTAAACGTCTCGCATCGATTTGTAGAAATTATTTAATTTCAAAATCTTCAACCGGTTCTATGCTTTCAGCTGCTCTAAACGCTTTTCGATGTCGAATGCGTGCAACAATCCATAGGCATGTACCACAAATGACGAGAGCATCAAATATTGCAAAAACAGAGATAAGCGGAGAACTCTTTGCTGCCTTAATATTATTAGCTCCATAAATCATACCGGAAATAAAAGAAAGAATTACTATTGTTAGTAATGTTACTAATAAGTAAAGTCCAACAGGAGCAATAGCCCATAATTTCTCTTTTCCTTTTCCATCTTTCAATGCGTATACAACTACTGCAACGATGCATACAATTTCAAATATGTCAAACATATTTTATCTTTAATTTCTTTAATTGGTAATTTCTTTTCATCTGTTTGAAAAACCATCGTCCGCATCGAGAACGCCATCCCGATGGAAAAACATCCTCAGCAACTTTCCCAACCCAAAAACCTCTGTAGTCCGTCATGGCTCAATTGTCAATTATAACGATAAAATTCATTTGCCGGTAAGCCATCCATTTCAGCCCCACCGGGCAAGTGAAATTTTGTGGTGTACGCCCGACATGGGCGTGATTTTAAGGGTGAAAGTCCCTTGTGGAGTCGCTACTCTTTTGTTAGGAGTAATATAGCAAAAGGAAAACCACTAGTC
>JBAVGL010000595.1:0-1817 GCA_049684795.1 Chitinivibrionales bacterium
CTTTTAAACGTCTTGTCGTTGATTATGCTTGAAAACTCTTTTCCTTTCGCGCTAATTCTTTCCCTGATGGCCTCAAGGTTTCGCGGTTCCGTCATGTACACGCCGCCCGCAAGGAAAGAATCACCGGGTTCAATATGCACATAATAGCCCGCAATGCCGCAATTGTTACGCTTGCCCGTGAGCGTCGCTCCGAAATTCGTCTTGTACGGCAATTTGTTTTTTGAGAATCGTATATCGCGGTAAATGCGAAACACGCAATATTTTGCGTCAAGCCCCGCCACGGAATCGTTAAACTTCGCTATTTCATTAATCAGCGATTGAACGAATTGAATGAAGTTTTCATTCGCCGACACATATTTGTCCTTGTTATCATTGAACCACTCGCGGTTATTATTTCTCTTCAGATCTTGGAGGAACCGAAGCGTATCTTTTTTTATATTCATTATCATGCTCCTCTTGCGTTCCGTTCAAATTCAATACATGCAATGGGAATGATCTAACGTCAAAAGCGGCGCCCGCATTTGCCGAGCACAAAGGGCCCCAAGCCCCGGTGCAATTAGGAGAGAATAAATATTTGTTTTATGGAAAAGCAAGTTAAATGTGTCATCAATCCGTGGATCTTAGCAATAACCGGTGTTTCACAAGATCTGAAGTTATCGCGCCACGCGCAGCTTGCTCTGGCGCGTGTACGAACTCGCCGCCCGGGAGGTATGATAGAGTGACGTGAGCTTTGTCCGGATGTTTCCCATCCGCTGATTGACGACAAAAGATATTTGCTCGTCCATCCGCATAATGGAACGCATCAGTTCTTCGGATTCGCCTAACAAGCCCTTCAGCGCCGAATCGCCTTTAGCGAGAATGTGCCAGTCGGGATATTCCCGCGAAAGTTCGCGGGCCCTTGTATTAACTTCAGCGGACAGAATCGCCTCGCGCACGCGCAATGTCGTTTCCATCGCTTCTTGACCCGGCTCCTCGCCCAACTGTCGCGTGACGGTTTCTATTTTTTTAAAACCGTCACGGATCTTAGAGAGATGTTCCCGTAGTGTCGTTGCGGCCATGGTCCGGTTTCTCCTATCCGGTGATGGACAAGCTCTGTAAGGCGGGTTCCGCGTCGGCGACCGCTTTTTCTTTACGAAGGTTCACGATTGCCTGGCTCCACGCTTCACGAAGGCTTTCGAGATATTTCAAGACTTCTTCGACCCTGGTTCGGTCATTTTTTATATTGGCCTCGACAAGGCGGCGCAAAATATAGTCGTACAAACGGTACAGGTTGCGGGCGATCTCCCCGACGTCCATGCGCAACGCGCTCATCAGTTCCGTCACCGCGTCCTGCGCCTTGCAGATATGTTTCGACCGCTCTTCGATCAGTTGGAAATTGCCGAATTGACCGAGGGAAATCTTGCAATGCTTAATGGCAACATCATACGCGATCAAAATGAGTCTCCCCTGGTCGGCAGTTTCCACGTTTGCCGTCTTGTAGGCAATGTATCCGCTCCTTTTCATTGGTGAGGTCCTTTCGTATTATTTTTTCCCGCTGGTGGATTTATCTTCAGTCAATAACCCTTTGTTCAAGAGCAATCAATTTATTAAACACCTTATGACGATGATGACGATGATGTTGACTCCTGAGCCAGGCCCAGGGCGCTTGCCATCTGGTTGTATTGATTTTTCATTGTGTTAAGCGCCTCTTCCATTTGGGCAAACTGCTGTACCAATTGGTCATGATATTCGTTGACTTGTTCCTGAAGGTCGGAAATCCTGCTGTTCCCGTCCGTAATCTGGTCCTGTAACGAACTTTGGGTTGTGGCGATCATGCC
>JBAVGL010000596.1:0-46809 GCA_049684795.1 Chitinivibrionales bacterium
ATGCCTGTCAGTCCACAGCATAGAATACATTCATTGACTTTAAAAAATCAAGCTTTTTTGCAATTTTAATTCTCTTGAACTGGTTTGAAATTAAGGAGATAGCAAAAAAATACAACCTGTTGTAGTCGACATGCATTTATCCACTAGAAAGAAGTTTCACCTTTTGCTGGGCAACCTGATTAAGTGCGTCAAAATCAAGAATTAACCGGTAGGTGCGCAGCGCCTCATCCTTCATATCAAGCTTTTCGTACGCCACGCCAAGCTGAAGGAGCACGCGGACGTTTTTCGGGTCCGATGCATGGGCTGATTCCAGGTACCGCACCGCTTCTTTGACCATATTATTGCCCAGGCATATCACCCCGACCCTGAAGTTTGCCTCCGCGTGGGAAGGATCGCCTTCAAGGGTTTTTTTGAATTCGTCAAGAGCGTTGGCGTTGTCTTCATATTTTGAATAGTAAAGTTCCCCGAGGTTATAGTGCGTATTATAATCGTTCGGGTTAAGGGCCAGCGCCGTCGTATAGGACTTCTTCGCCATTTCCGGTTCGTCCAGGTAATAATAGACCATGCCCAGTCGCGCATGGGTCTTTGCGTTAAGCGGCTCGATGTCCAGGATCTTCAACAGATACGCACGGCCTCGCGTATAGTCCTTTCGACTCATGCAGAAGCGCGCGAGCTGGTACCATGCTTCAACGTAACCGGGGTCTATTTGCAGCGATTTCTGGAAATTTTCCTCGGCCTCCGGGACCTTGGAAGCGTCCGCGGACGGTTCTTCGGTCGCGGCCTGCACTTCCCCTAGATAGCACGGCGCCTCGGCGCACCGCGGAAACGCGGCAATGCATTTGTCAAGATTATCGACGCTGCCCTGGATGTTGCCGAGGTAGAAAAGCGCCAGCCCCATGCGCGCCGCAATGGCCGGTGAAAATTCGTCGTTCGTGTCGGCGTTGGAAAGTTTCAAAAATTCGTCATAGGCGCTTTTGTACTGGCCGGACTGCAAATATGCCGTGGCAAGCTGGAGCTTGAGTTTCCGGTTCGACGATTGCAGAGGAAGCACCCTGAGTATGTGGTCGATTGACTTTTGCGGCTGGTCGTTTTTCAGATAATACTCGGCCATGAACTCATGGGCTTCGATATCTATGGGGAGCAGGTCTTTGCTTTTTTTTTCGAAAAAAGCGTAACGCTCGGCCGACGGGGAAGTTTTTTCAGCGGCCTGCTTGTTTTTGATTTTTATAATTGCCGTCTGCAGGCCCCATGAGCCAACCACCGCGACAATGCATCCGGCAAAAGAAATTTTAAATACCCGCGCCAGTATTTTCTGCTGCCCGGAGCTTAAGCCCAATAGTGTCAACAATTTTTTAATCATGGCGCGCTTTCGAAGTAACTCTGTCCTATATAATAGAATATCGGCTTTGAATTGACAATCCTAAAACGAAAAAGCCATTCCCGGATGGAAACGGCTTTTCGCATCAGCCTCGTTTTTTCATTCACCGATGATAAACCTCATGGGTCGCTGCAATAGTCCGTTCATGGGTATCAGAAATAATTGCATGCACGCCAGGCGCGGCGACGGAGTCCATTGTCGTATTCCCGTGTTGATAAATGCAACTTGCCGTCCGCGCATGTCGACAATACGCCAGGCAGTGCCGGGCGGCAGAAACAAGCGATTGGCCTGAAAACGCGGGTGGAGAATGGCCACGGCGGTTTGCTGGGCGGCGGCAATCGCCACGTGATTAGTCTTTACCAGCAATTTGCGGTAGGAAATGGGAACTTCCGGCGGTAAACAATACGCGCTTACAGCGCCTTTCACGTAACTATCAATGGTCAATATGTTTGTGTCTCCAAGCGCCACTGAAGGAATGATAACTTGATAGCTTCCATTTTCAACAGGCGATCCTATATACAGGCGAGAACTTCCCTTTGATTCCAGGGTAACCGTGGGCGTCGAATCGGATTGTAATACTGCGACCACACTATCTCCTGGTAAAAAAGATTCCGGAATATTGTCATTCGTGGAAACAAGTGTTGTCAGATCCTCTCCATAATTTTTATAAATGGATTGATCAGCCCCAATCGAAAATTCACTTTCCCACGTTGGTACGGCGGGCTTTGAACTTGCAAGCATCGTATTCCATTCTACGTCCGTCATTCGATCGTTCATGGAATGCAAAAATTCATAGTAGCTGAACATTGCACCGCGGCATACCTGCAACTTTCCTTCTATAGGAACCACAACGTACAAACACATCGGTTTTCCCACGCCTACTTCAAGAACCTGGCTTGTATTGGGGTCCGTATGCACGTCAATGATGCACGCGATCGTTGAATCGCCGCTCGATTGACTATATGCGGGTGGGGGAACCTGATATTGAGAGAAATCTTCAACGCTCGCAAGAATTTTATAAGCGCCTGCAATGTCGCTGTATTGGTTGATCGTAACGTTGCCTCCTTGCAATTCCTGTATTGCAATATCCCGAAGTTCCAAGCAAAGAGCGTTGAGACTAGCCAATTTGGTTATTGGTAGTATTTGCGAAATGCCTGCGCTGTCGAAGCCATTTTTCATGAACAATACCATAGCGGCCAAACGGCCGAATACTTCAGGATTCGGCTCAACGTACCCTTGCGGAAAGCAAATAAAATCTGGGCATGGAACCGTTGTTGCGTATGTATAACTTTGTTTGGCATAGAGAACAGACGCATGTCTCAGTTCCGCCCATGATCCCGATGCCGAGACAAGCGATTTATCAGTCCATGCCTGGCTTGTCATGAAAAACGGATACCCTTGGCCGCATGTCTGTAAAAGCGGGACAAGCGTATACAGCCAATTCCAGTAAAGATTATCGACCCATTGCGTAGCTGGTTTTGCGGCGAATTGGGTGGTTAAAGAATCGAGCTGCTTAGTATAGTTGAGAAATTGGTCCTGGTGATAGGTATTGATTTGAAGTTGCCTTGCGCGCTGCGATCCAAGAACGGCAAGCATATCGAGCCCGCTCGGGAAAAGCCGGGGATCAGCATCGGTGCCTACACAACTAAATACCATTTGCCCGAAAACATACGAGTCCGGAACAAAACGCTGTCCCATCATATGAAATCCTGGACTGCCGTCGAGTCCTGACAAAATAAGCGGTAGCGGCAGTTTCCGAAGTTCAGTCAGAATGGTGTCGAGTTTGGTATAGAATATTCCGATATCACCGGTACGCCATTGATTACCGAGAACCTGGTCGAACACTCCGGCATATTGCAAAAAGTTAAGGTCGTCGCTTCGCCCCACAAAAAACGTCGTGGGGTTATAAATATTCGCCCACAGGGCCTTTGCGCTGTCCGCGCCCGTGGCAGTGGTCGCAAGCAGGCGCGTCAAAACGCTCGCCTGCATGGTAGCGGCGCGGGAATTGATACTCATGCTTATTCTGCCCAAGTACATCATGCTCCTGAAATAGTGTTCGAATTTTGCGTCTAACGTATAATGACCGCGAGGCACGTATTGAGAATAATCTTCCGTATCACTAGGAACAACATTTGACTGAGCAAACCCCTGGTGCTGGTAGACGAGTGAAGTTTCGGCAACAACCATGGCTTTGACGGCTGAATCATTCGCAAAGGTAATGGTATCGGTCAAAAGCGTATGCGCCACATCGAGATACGCGGCAGCGTGTGTTATGGCAAGTTTCAAGGAATCGTTGCCGGTATAAGCGCGAAGCGGCACGATCCCGCTGAGCATGCAATGGAGCATGCTGTCGAGTTCAGAGTAAAAGCGGTTGTATTCGGCGATCTTGAGCATGTTATCGTAGGTTTTATAGAACGTATGCAGGACCGCATCGGTGGTGACAAATACCGGCAACCTATTGCCGACAGTCGATTGATAAATCGCGGTCATGGACTGGGCGTTGGTCGGGATTGCGACAAAACCGTTTTTTGCAAGCAGCGCCATTGCAGTGTCGGAGAACATATACTTGTCTGCATATAGAACGCCAGTGAGATTATTCGGAACCGTATAGGGCGCTATTGATGGAGTAAACGACACTGATCCCGGCGTATACGTGCCAAACGAAGTAGCTATCGGCTGGGTTATCGTAACGATGGAAGAAGATTCCATCGGAAAAAGGCCGATCAGGCTCAGCGCAACGACGGGACAGAATTGTAAAAACTTCATAGAGACCTCCTTGAAATGATTTATACCATAGAGAATCAGGGCTACTATTCGTTAATAATATACCTTAACTAAAGCCGATTTCAAGAAAGCATCATAAAAAGTGTTTTCTGGCAGCGAACAGTGGGGTTCCGCAACAATTTTCTTAATGAGATTTATTATTGACTTTCGTCGGTGTTCTAATATATACTTAATTGAATGTGTATAACGATCAAATAATATAATATATGAGTGTCGGTGGATATCAAATATGGATAACGCCTTTATTCGAACCCTTATCAGAGACTATCAAACAGCTTCTTTTCATAGCCTTACAAGGCGTGATCTTGAGGTTTCGGCAGTACGGGATATGGCGGTTTCAATTGTTGGGGCGCGCCGTTGCGGAAAAACCTACCGTACACATCAGCTTTTCGGCGATCTTTCAGCCGCCGGGCTACAAAAGGAATCAGTATGCCGTTTGCAGTTTAACGACCACCGTCTTTCAGGGCTTACCGCATCCGACTTGTCAATTATTGATTTTTCGTACTACAGCCTGTTTCCCGAACGTCGGCGCGGAGAAAAGGAAGTTTGGTTCATTTTCGACGAAATCCAACGGATTGATGGCTGGGAAGACTATGTCCTGTCGCTCCTTGAAACTTCAACCCACCGGATAGTGCTGACCGGATCGACTTCAAAGCTTTTGCGGGGCGAAATAGCGTCAGGTCTTCGCGGCAAGAACTTTCCCCAGGAGCTTTTTCCCTTTTCATTTCGAGAGTTTGCGCGGCATTATAATGTTGCGGAGGATTCCATTTCGTCAAGTGGGCAGGCCCTGTTGAGGAACCTGTTCGAAAAATACCTGAACCAGGGCGGATTTCCAGGGCTTTTAAACCTTGAAGCGGACCAACACATGGATTTGCTTCAGTCGTATTGGGACACCATGATCATTCGGGACATCGCGGAAGCGCACCCTCATGATGAAATCAATATATCCGGGCTTACGGCCCTTGGACAATCGCTCGCCGCGCGCATCGGGTGTCCGATAACCATCAGAAAATTAGCGGAAAATCTTCGTGAAACGGGGTTAAGGGCCGCGCCCGAAACATTACACAAGTTCGTTGATTATTTTTCCGAAGCATTCATGCTCTTTTCAATTCCAATTTTCTCCCAATCTGACTCGGTGAGAAACCGCAATTATCATAAGGTCTACGCGATCGATTGGGCACTTGCCGATGCAGTTGCGACAGGAAGCGGTCTCGGCGTTTCCAGGAAATTGGAAAATATGGTTTTCATTGAATTGAAACGAAGAGGCAACGACCTCTATTATTTTAAAACCCGCAAAGACCACGAAATAGATTTTGTGACAACGTCGCGACGAAATCGTTCAAGAAAAGTGGAGCTGTTTCAGGTTTGTTATAAAATTGACACGCCGGAAACTTTGGAACGGGAGCTGCGGGGAGTTCCGGAAGCGGCAAGCTTCCTGGGCGCCGATCGCGCGTGCGTCATTACGATGGATGAAGAAAAAGACCTTACCGTCGAGGGCTGCAAAATACGCCTCGTGCCCGCGTGGAAATGGTTTTTGGAGTAGCGTTAGTGTAAAGAAAGGGGCCGATCCATGCCTAAAATACTCACCGATTTTCCCAAGATTCTTTGCCCGTTTATTCGCCAGACCTTTGAGGTAAATAAGGAGCATTTTAAAAGGCTCGGCGGCGCTTTCGAATTGCGCGAACCGAGAGTGTATCTTGTTGTCAACAAGATCAATCCCGGATACGAATGGGTTTTTGAAGACCCAGTTACCATTGCGGTGGAAAAGCTCAACGGCACGAACATAAAGCTCAAAACCGAAAAGGGGCGGCTCGTGGCTTTGCAGAACAGGAAAAACGTCCTCGACCCCCTGCAGATCATCGGTGGCAAAAATTTTATTATCGAAGGCATATTCCGCTCCATCGGCAAAGGCTATGTCAAGGCCGACGGGGAGCAGGGGCGGCCGGAAATCGAGGACCAGGAGAAATTCGATTGATAAAAAATTCCTTGACTTTCTTTTCCAAATTTATTAGATTTATTAGCACTCAAAAGAGATGAGTGCTAATAATAGCAAACAAACCTTTTCCAACGTTCTACTTTAACCATTTTTTAAAGGAGGATCAGCATGAACCTAAAACCATTGGCGGACCGAGTTATCGTCAAGCCCTTAGAGGCTGAAGAAAAGACAAAAGGTGGAATCATAATTCCCGACAACGCAAAAGAAAAACCCCAGAAGGGCGAAGTAATTGCGGTTGGCCCGGGGAAAATCGCGGACAATGGCCAAAAAATCACCATGGAACTTAAAAAGGGTGATAAAGTCCTGTATGGGAAATATTCAGGCTCCGAAGTGACTGTTGATGGCACAGACTTGCTGATTATGCGCGAAAGCGACATATTGGCAATTATTTAATAATGAAATTTGAGAATATATTCAATTTCGAAAATAGCTAATAAGAATTCAACGATATACTATTAAAAAGGAGTAAGAAATCATGTCAGCAAAACAATTAGTATTCGATATCCCCGCACGGGAAAAATTGCTCAGGGGTATTGACGTGCTTGCAACCGCGGTACGGGCAACGCTCGGACCCCGCGGCCGGAACGTCGTGCTCGATAAGAGTTACGGATCGCCCACGGTCACCAAAGACGGCGTAACCGTGGCAAAAGAAATCGAACTCGAGGACAAGTTCGAAAACATGGGCGCCCAGATGGTCAAGGAAGTCGCCTCCAAGACATCCGACATCGCGGGCGACGGAACGACCACCGCAACGGTGCTTGCCCAGATCATCGCCCGCCAGGGCATCAAGACGGTCACCGCCGGCGCGAACCCCATGGCGCTCAAGCGCGGGATCGACAAAGCGGTAAAAGCCATCGTTGAAGACCTCAAGAAACAGTCCAAACCCATTTCCGGCAAAAAAGAAATTTCCCAGGTCGCGGCGATTTCCGCGAACAACGACCATGAAATCGGCGACCTCATCGCCGACGCGATGGAAAAAGTCGGTAAAGACGGCGTCATCACCGTCGAAGAGGCGAAAAGCATCGACACCACGCTCGAAGTCGTGGAAGGCATGCAGTTCGACCGCGGGTTCGTGTCACCCTATTTCATCACCAACGCCGACACGCAGGAATGCCTGCTCGAGGAACCGCTTATTCTCATTCACGACAAAAAAATCAGCGCCATGAAAGACCTTCTGCCCCTGCTCGAAAAAACAGCGCAGATGGGCAAGCAGCTCCTGATTATTGCTGAAGAGATCGAAGGGGAAGCTCTTGCCACCCTGGTCGTCAACAAACTCCGCGGCACCCTCAAAGTGTCCGCCGTCAAGGCCCCAGGCTTCGGCGACCGCAGAAAAGCCATGCTCGAAGACATCGCGGTGCTCACCGGCGGTATCGTGATTTCCGAAGAAGCGGGATTCAAGCTCGAGAACACCACCGTTGACTCGCTCGGAAAAGCCAAGCGCGTAACCATCGACAAGGAAAATACCACGATCATCGAAGGCGCGGGAAAGAAAGACGACATAAAGGGCCGGGTCAACCAGATCCGCAAGCAGATCGATGAAACCACCTCCGATTATGATAAGGAAAAACTCCAGGAACGCCTGGCAAAACTTGCCGGCGGCGTTGCCGTCATCAATATCGGCGCGGCCACCGAAACTGAAATGAAAGAGAAAAAGGCCCGCGTCGAGGACGCTTTGCATGCAACCCGCGCGGCGGTCGAGGAAGGCATTGTCGCGGGCGGCGGCGTTGCCCTCATCCGAGCGGCCCTTGCGCTTGACAACCTCAAGGTCGAAGGCGACGAAAAAATCGGCATCGACATCATACGCAGATCGGTTGAAGAGCCCCTTCGCTGGATCGTGCAGAACGCCGGTATGGAGCCGTCGGTCGTTTGCAATGAAGTGAAAAGCCACAAAGGTGGATACGGTTTCAACGCATATTCATGCAAATACGAAGACCTCCTTACGGCGGGCGTCATTGATCCTACAAAGGTGACGCGCACCGCGCTCGAAAACGCGTCCAGCATCGCCGGTCTGGTGCTGACGACTGAATGCCTTATCGCCGAAAAACCCAAGGAAGAAAAAGACGCTCCCGCAGGCGGAGGCATGGGTGGCGGCATGGGTGGCATGGGCGGAATGGGCGGCGGCATGGGAGACATGTACTAAACCACTCGTTTCGATATGCCTGCAAGCCTGCCAGGCAGGCTTGCAGACTACTCAACGAACAGAAATAAAAGCTGGCTAAGCGATGCATTGAGCCAAATCGAAGCCAGCTTTTAAATCTTAATACTGCCATAGAGCAAGGGGAATGCCCCTTGGCTCTATGGCGTTTTACGTATCTTTATGACAGAAGAATTAATAAGCGAACTGTCCGAACGCGAACACCACGTACTCGAAGCGGTGGTGAGGAATTATATCCTCAGCGCCGCTCCCACGGGCTCGCGCTTCCTTTCCAAGCAGGCCGAATTCGACCTGTCGCCCGCGTCGATACGGAATATCATGAGTGATCTGGAGGAGCGCGGCTTCATCGCCCAGCCGCACACCTCGGCCGGCCGGGTGCCCACCGACAAGGGATACAGGTATTATGTCGACCGGCTCATGAAACTCATCGACCTTTCCGACGAAGTAAAGAAACAAATCAAGGATTCGGTGATCAAGGCCGAACCTTCTGACCTTCACCTTTTAATGGAAGCGACCTCAACGGCCTTGTCGAGGGTCACCCACCAGCTTGGCGTTATTCTGGCGCCCAAACTGAGCCAGGGAGTGTTCAGGCATTTGTATATTTTCCCAATTGATTCACACCGAGTTCTATTGCATCTTACGGTCGATTCAGGATTTGTCAAGACCATGTTCTGCGAGGTGACCACCGAAATAGGTCCGGAGCGCCTCGACCGCGCGTGCCGGGCGATCAACGAACGGTTCTACGGCATGACGCTCGTGGACATGTGCCGGAAAGAGCAGTCGATTTTTTCCGACGTGGAACCCTACGAGCTGGGCATCATCAGGCTTTTTGTTCCCTCGATTAAAAAAATCATCGAGGACGAGGACAAGGAACCGGTCTACGCCGAAGGCGAGACGAACATCATGCTGCAACCGGAGTTTTTTTCAAAAGACAGCGTCGGCGCGGTCATAGAAATCCTTGAAGAAAAAAAACTGCTCATGCATCTTTTCGAGACCACGCAAGAAAACAAACCGGGCGTAATCATCATGATCGGCGGGGAAAACCAGGACGGTCAATTGAAGTCTTTCAGCGTTGTCAAGACGAAATACCATATGGGAAACATGGAAGGAAGTTTGGGGATCATCGGCCCGAAACGCATGCCGTACCCGTTCCTGGTTTCGGCGGTTGATTATACCGCGAAATTGCTGGGAGAACTTTATTCGAAATAATTGTGTAGAGACGCACGGCCGTACGTCTCTACGATAACGCCGGAGAAAATCATGGACAAAAAAGAAACAACACAAAACGAAGAAGAATTCATCGTGACAAAACAAGAACCCGAGCAGTCTCAAGTGCAAGCGCCAATGCAAGATCCCGACCAGGAGGCATTATTCGAGGTATCTAAAGTATCCGAAACCAGCGCCTGCGACGACAATCCCCAGGAAACCAAGTCCATTGAGGTAGATATGCCGGAACAGGCGGAATCGGAAGATAAGAAAAAAATCGAGGAACTCACCGAGCAGAATGCCGCGCTCAATGACAAATATCTGCGGCTCATGGCCGAGTTCGACAATTACAAGCGCCGCAGCGCAAAGGACTATGAACGCCTCATCGAGGCTGCTAACGAACGGCTCATTAAGGACATTATCGAAGTACGCGAAAATTTCGAACGCGCTTTTAAATCAAACGATCAGGGCGAGAAATTCGTCGAGGGCATGAAGCTCAATTACGCGAAACTCAACGCCATCCTGCAGAAGCACGGCTTGGAAGTTTATGCGGAGCCCGGCCATGAGTTCAATCCCGAACTCCATGACGCGCTCATGAGGGCCCCGCACGAAACAATTCCCGATTCGCACATTACGGACGTGCACGAACGGGGCTACAAGCTCAAGGGAAAAATCATCAAGCACGCCAAGGTGGTTGTTTCAAGCGGCAAGCCGGAAGAAAAAAAAGAAGACCATCATAAAAGTAAAAAATAAGAAAAGGAGCTTTTTATGGGAAAGATCATCGGCATCGATTTAGGCACGACCTATTCCTGTGTCGCGATCATGGAAGGCGGGAAACCGGTCGTTATTCCGAACCCCGAAGGCGAGCGCACGACCCCCTCGATGGTGGCGTTCACGAAAAACGGGGAGATTCTCGTCGGTTCGATCGCGCGCAGACAGGCGATCACGAATCCCGAAAACACCATCTACTCCATCAAGCGGTTCATGGGGCGGCGCCATAACGAAGTCGAGAACGAAGAGCGGCGCGTCCCCTATAAAGTGATCGGCGGACCCAATGATCTGGTAAAAGTCCAGGCCGGCGGCAAAGAGTACACGCCGCCTGAAATTTCGGCGATGATCCTCCAGTACCTCAAAAAAGCGGCTGAAGATTACGTGGGATCGGAAATAAAAGAAGCGGTGATCACGGTCCCCGCGTATTTCAACGATTCCCAGCGCCAGGCGACCAAGGACGCGGGCCGTATAGCGGGGCTTGACGTCAAGCGCATAATCAACGAGCCCACCGCCGCGTCGCTTGCCTACGGACTCGACAAAAAGAAAAACGAGACTATCGCGGTGTACGACCTGGGCGGGGGCACGTTTGATATTTCAATTCTTGATATCGGCGAAGGCGTTTTCGAGGTCCGGTCGACCAACGGAGACACGCACCTCGGCGGGGACGATTTCGACCAGGTGCTCATCGACCATATCGCCGACGAATTCCAGAAGCAAAACGGCATTGATTTGCGCAAAGACCGCATGGCGCTGCAGCGACTCAAGGAAGCCGCTGAAAAAGCCAAGCGCGAGCTTTCGTCCGCGATGCAGGCGAACATCAATCTGCCGTTCATAACCGCCGATGCGAGCGGCCCCAAACATCTCGACCTCACGCTTTCCCGCGCGAAGTTCGAGTCCCTTGTTTCCGAGCTTACCGAACGGTCCGTAGGCCCGTGCATGAAGGCCGTCGCCGATGCAAAAGTCAAGATGTCGGACATCGACGAAGTCATCCTGGTCGGCGGGATGACCCGCCCGCCTTCGATCCAGAAAAAAGTCGAGGACATTTTCGGGAAAGTCCCCAATAAAAGCGTCAACCCCGACGAGGTCGTTGCCGTGGGCGCCGCGATCCAGGGGGCGATTCTCGGCGGAGACGAAACGGTCAAGGACATTCTGCTCCTCGACGTGACGCCGCTTTCTCTTGGCATCGAGACATTAGGCGGGGTCATGACCAAGCTCATCGAACGCAACACTACCATTCCCACGAAGAAAAGCCAGATTTTTTCCACGGCATCCGACAATCAGACGGCCGTGTCGATCATGGTATATCAGGGAGAACGCGAAATGGCCGTACACAACCGGCTACTCGGAAAATTCGACCTGATCGGCATCCCGGCCGCGCCGCGCGGCATACCGCAGATCGAGGTGACCTTCGATATCGACGCCAACGGCATCATCAAAGTCACCGCGAAAGACCTCGGCACCGGCAAAGAGCAGCAGGTGCGTATTGAATCCTCGAGCGGACTTAACGAAGCCGAAATCCAAAAAATGGTCAAGGACGCCGAGGCCAACGCGGCTCGCGACAAGGCCGAGCGTGAAAAAATCGACGTCAAGAACCAGGCCGACCAGCTTATTTACCAAACGGAAAAAACCATGGGTGAAATGGGTGACAAAATCTCCCAAGACGAAAAAGACAAAATCAAAGCGGCGATCAATGACCTGCGGGAAAAAATCAAAAAGGAAGACATCGAAGGCATCAAGGCCGCAACGGAAACGCTCATGAAGGCATCGCACAAAATGGCCGAAGAGCTTTACAAAAACGCACAAGCGGCGGGGGCTGCCGGGGCCGGACAAGCAGGACCCGGAGCAGGACAACAAGACGGACAAGGTCCGGGCCAGCAGCAAGGCGGGTCAACGGGCAAAAACGACGGCAAGAAAGACGGCCCGATCGACGCTGATTTTGAAGTAGTAGACGATAAATAATAAACCTTGTACTTGAATTGGTCGGTCAGGTGTTTACTCAAGCGCCATAGGGAAGCTTTGAGGGGTCCCAGGCGCAGAGTAAATACCTGACCGACCTTTGCCGCTGATTCAGAAAGGCATAATGGCCAAACGCGATTATTATGAAGTTCTCGGGGTCGAGAAAAACGCCAACGACGATGAGCTGAAAAAGGCCTATCGCAAGCTGGCAATGCAGTACCACCCCGATAAGAACCCGGGCAACAAGGAAGCTGAAGAAAAATTCCGGGAAGCGACTGAGGCCTACGAGGTACTCAAGGACTCGCGGAAACGCTCCCAATACGACCAGTTCGGCCATGCCGCGTTTGAAGGCCCGTCCGGCGGCGCTGGAGGCTTCGGAGGTTTTGGCCAGGGCTTCGACATATCCGACGCCCTGCGCGCATTCATGAACGATTTCGGGGGCGACAACATTTTCTCCGACCTTTTCGGCATGGGGGGCGGCGGACGCAGGGGCGGCCGCGGAAGGTCTCGGAGCGGCGGATCGCGCGGCAGCGACCTTCAAGTGCACCTGAAGCTGACGCTTGCGGAAATCCATTCGGGCGTATCGAAGACCTTAAAAGTCCGCAGGAAAGACACGTGTCCCGAATGTAAAGGAAGCGGGTCCAAAAGCGGCAAAAAGGCAACGTGCAAGCAATGCGACGGCGCCGGCAGGGTCCGGCATGTTTCCAATTCCTTTTTTGGACAGCTTGTGCAGGAATCCGTATGCCCTGTCTGCAACGGCGAGGGCCAGATCGTAGTGGACGCCTGCCATAAGTGCGATGGCACGGGCCGCCAGGCATCGGAGACAACGGTCACGGTCGATATTCCTGCCGGTGTTTCGGAAGGAAATTATCTTTCGGTGCCGGGCAAGGGCGACTGCGGGCTCAACGGCGGCCCCGCCGGCGACCTTATCGTGCTCGTTCAGGAAGAAAAAGACGAGTTTTTCGAGCGCCACGGCATCGACGTGGTATGCGAGATAAACATTTCGTTCTCGCAGGCCGCGCTGGGCACCTCGACCACAGTGCCCACGCTTGACGGTAAAGTAAGCTTGAAAATACCCGCGGGCACGCAATCCGAAAAAATATTCAGGCTCCGCGGCAAGGGCATGCCCGTGCTCCACAGCTCACAGCACGGCGATCAGCTTGTCAAGCTCCACGTACAGACCCCGGAAAAGCTTTCGAAAGAAGAACGCGAGCTTTTTGAAAAACTGGCCGAACTTGAAAACAAAAACGACAAAGGCGGGTTTAATAAAATTAAGGATTTTTTTTCGTAACCGGGCTATTTTTTTTCCGTCTCTCCCTTTTTCACACATGCTTTCATCCCGGCTATTCCGCGCGTGCCGCCTTGACCTGCGCTTCGATCCAGGGATACGTTATGTTTATCCCTTCCTTTAAGAAATATTTCGGCTTCCACCCCAAAGAGTAAATGCGTTCATTGCTGAAATTACGCGATTGCACTCCAACGGGCCCGTCAATATGCCTGATTTTTATCTTTTTTCCGGCCTTTTCAGCAACGACGGCGACCAGATCGTTGACCGAGACATATTGAGGGCATCCGATATTAACCGCCCCCTCCAGATCGGATTGCATGATCAAGTAAATCCCATCGACCATATCGTCGACAAAGGTATATGAACGTATGGCGGTCCCGTCGCCCCAGACTTCAATCGTGCCGCCATCGGTGACTTCAGCGACTTTTCGACAAATAGCCGCGGGCGCTTTCTCCCGTCCTCCCCGCCATGTTCCCAGAGGGCCATAGCAATTCTGAAATCTCGCTATGCGTACCTTTAAATCGCTATTCCGGGCATATGCCAAACACATTCGCTCCGAATAGAGTTTTTCCCAGCCGTATTCATTATCAGGGTTGGCCGGGACGGCCTCGGCTTCAGTCATTTCCGGTTCGCCCGGTTTCATGTCACGGTACACGCAGACAGACGAGGAGAAAAAATACCGCGGCACTCCCATCGCCGAAGCATTGTGCACCATATGAATATTAATCAGTGCGCTGTTGTGCATGATATCGCATTCCGCGGAATGGATAAACCCCATGCCGCCCATATCCGCCGCCAGTTGATAGACCTCATCAAAACAGCCGCCTGCCAGCGTAAGAGCCTCTTTGCAGTTTTCATCTTCCCGTAAATCCACTTGCATGAACTCATCGGCCGCCGAAGGGGCGAACTCGGGTTGCTTGATATCAACGGCGCGCACCCAAAACCCTTCACGCTTGAGTTTTTTTGCCAGGTGTCCGCCGATAAAGCCTCCGGCGCCGCAAACCAATGCTTTTTTCATGGTTCCTCTATTTGATAAAATATCGAAAACTTCTTAACGTTGGTTAATATACTGCGCTAAGGTTGGTTTTGTCAACATCTTTGCTCTGATTCATTTTATCATGTTTTTTAATGCATTCCAGCCAATTTTGTTTTAATTTTATTCCATGGTAACCCTTAATTCCGTCACGAAAAAATACGGCCCCCTTATTGCCGTTGACAATGTTTCATATACTATTGCAAAAGGGGAATATTTCGCCCTGCTCGGACCCAATGGCGCGGGCAAAACAACCACCGTAAAAATGCTTCTTGATTTTGTGCGACCGACCAGCGGCGCTATTGCTATACATGGCGTCCCCAGCGTCTGTCCGATCGCACGAGCGGGCATCGGTTATTGCGCTGAAAACCATCGTATTCCCAGGCACCTTACCGGTCTGCAATATCTGCGTCGCGTTGGGGCCCTTGCGGGCCTTCCGAAAAAAGACGCCAAACATAAAGCCGATGCAATGATTGAACGCATAGGCATGGCGGGAAAAGAAAACCTGGAGGCCAGGACCTATTCCAAGGGAATGGTGCAGCGCATCGCCCTCGGAAGCGCTCTCATTGCCGATCCAACGCTTCTTGTATTGGATGAGCCCGTTTCGGGCCTTGACCCGATAGGCATTCGGGAAGTGCGGCAAATCCTAGAAGGTTTACGCGAAAGCGGCGTAACCATAATACTCAATTCGCATTTTCTTTCGGAGGTCGAAAAGACCTGCGACACGGCAGCCATCATGAACAACGGCAGGATACTCGTGAAAGACAAGCTGAGCGCCATCGTAGGCGGCGGGGAATCGCTCGAAGACGTCTTTGTAAGGCTTGTAAAGGACGGCCATGCGTAATTTCCTGAAAATAACCGCCTACTCGATCGTCGACCTTGTCCACCACAAAAGCTTTTATGTCATGCTCACGATCAGCATTTTTTTCGTGCTGCTCCTTAAAGGATGCTACAAGGGCGACTACATGGTCAACGGCCAGCGCATTTCCCCGAATATGGTTGCCTGGAACGCCTCGATCGTCGCTTTTCATATTGTCGCGGCAGGAACGCTGCTCATTGCCACGCTGCTGTCTCTGGGCATTTTCCGGCGCGACAAGGACGACGGCAGCATGACCTATATCCTTTCAAAACCGGTGAGCAGGATTGAATACGCGTTCGGGAAAATAGCGGGGCTGTGGGTCGTGTCGTTCCTGTTCATGTTCGTCCTTCACTTGACAATTACTGTTATTACCTATTTCAACACCGGCGGCGTCATGCCGGGATATCTCGCAGCCTCGCTGGTATGTTCCTTTAACGTGCTCTTCATGGTATTGCTCGTGAGCCTTCTTTCGCTTGTTCTTCATGATTTCGCGGCAGCTTTTTTAAGCGTCGGCATCGTTGCTATAAGCTTTATTTCCGACACCATCGACAAAGTCGCTCATAGCGACCTGCTTAAAACAGCAATGGCTTCTTCAAACGAACATTTGTCTTTTTGGAGGATTTTGTGGCCGAAGGTATGCTCGCTGCAATACTTCGCGGAGTCCCTTATCGACCAGTCGAAACCCCATCAAATCGGCCCGCTGCACCCATCAATCAACATTCTCGTTTTTATTGTTATCGCCGCAATCGCGCTTGTTTGGCGGTTTGAAAAGGAAGAAATATAGCCCACAAGGGGATAAGTCACGCGTGCGGTTTCGATCCAGAGATCAATTGTTTCCGGTACTCTTTTAAAAGTAAATCACGCAAATAATCGGCCCGGTTTCTTTTTGTTTTTATCCAAGAATAAACATTTTCCGGTAATGTCGTGCATGTATTGAATCGTCGCGTTGGGAGTTTATATTTCTTAGAAAGCGGCGTCCGGTGTCCGCGCTCATGGTCTTTGATACGGTACCTTTTCCACGCCTTCTGCATCTTCAGACTTTCCGCAGGACTTGGCCGTTTCAACGTAATAGTTGCGCCTTCCGGGATGAGATTTGTAACAATCGGACCACTTTTCATGGCTTCTTCTATATCCTTGGGAGCATCGGTATAACCGCGCGCGCCAAGTTTAAAAGGTTCCTGACCGTTTCCGTTCTTACGAAGCTTTGCCATAGTAAATTTTCCTTCCCTTTCTCCAAAGACCGGCTCCAAAGATCCTTATAATGTCTTTCCGAATTGTAAAACGAACCGTCACGATTTCGTCTTCCACTTTGCCGTAACAGAAATAGCGGGTTTCGCCCGTACTGTGTTTTTCGTCCTTAATAATTTTCCGATGCTTATCTAAAAATGTCTTTTGAGCATCTTCAAATTTGACACCGTGCTTGATTGCATTCTCGATGTTCTTTCGAGCGCCCCACTCAAACTTCATATATATAATATACTCATTTTAGGGTAAATTGTCTATTTAAAAATGGATGTTTTTTAACATAAAGGTAAAGGATAAAATTGTATATTATAAGGACAATGGTTTATTTCAGTGGTAAGTATCGAAATCCTGAATGTTTCAAAACATACAGAAAATCCCCGTTCTTTTGAATATGTCGTTACTGCCTGACATTTTTTATTAGAAAGACAACCAGTGAAAACCCTTTATTTCGATGTTTTATGCGGCGCAAGCGGTGACATGATACTTTCATCGCTTATTGATGTGGGCGTGCCGGAAGATCATCTGTGCAAAGAATTGACAAAACTGTCAATTCCCGGTTTTTCCTTGTCCATAGACAAACAAAAACGGAGCGGCATCGATTGTTCCCATTTGATCCTGTCGTGGGACGGCCATGACGAGCATATTCATGCGCACGAAAATGATGATACCGGTCATAGCCGCGACCATTCCCATGGCGCGTCTCACGGTCATGACCATGAACCTCACGAGCATGATCTGCATGAACACAAACATGCCCTTGCAGACAAACATTTTGATCACAAAACTCATGGGCCCATGCCGTATCGAAACGCCCGGCAAATCCTGGCGATCATCGAAAAAGCCGGATATAATGAAAAGGTTTTTGCGTCATGCAAGAAAATCCTTGAACGTATTTCCGAGGGGGAAGCAAAGGTCCATGGCGTTTCAGTCGACGATGTCCATTTTCACGAAATCGGGGCAATCGACACGATCATCGACGTTACCGGCATCAGCCTATGCATCGACTACCTTGATGTAAAGCAAATCCTTTTTTCAACCCTTACCGACGGTCGTGGCACAGTAAACACCCGGCACGGCATCATGCCAGTTCCCGTTCCTGCCGTGGCCAAGCTCTGTGAGGGCTACGCGCTCAAAATCCTGCCCATCGATTCCGAGCTGCTGACACCAACGGGCTGCGCCGTTTTGACCGCGCTCGGTAAACAGATTACTTTGGGGTTTTCTGGACAAATCCTTAAAACCGGATACGGCTGCGGCGATAAAGTATTTGAAAAAAGCCCTAACACCCTTCGGGTCTTTTTACTGGAGACCGAACCGAAAGCCGGTTTTGAAACCGACACGGTGTGTTGCCTCGAATCCGACATGGACCATATTTCCGGCGAAATCATGGGTGACGTCGGCGGCAGGCTTATGCTCGCCGGCGCCCTGGATGTTTCATGGTGCCCCGTCTTCATGAAAAAGGGGCGTCCCGGCTATAGGCTTTCCGTTCTGTGCAACGAGGAAACCAGGCAAAACCTCATCGACCTCATCATGCTCCACACCCGGACGCTCGGCATAAGGATTCAACGCATGGAAAGGGCCGTTGCGCAGCGCGGCATTGCAACCGTACAATTTCATGATTCGTCAATTCTGGAAAAATACTGCTCATACAAAGACACTTTTTTTACAAAGCCGGAATATGAGTCGTTGGCTGAACTTTCAGTCAAAACAGGACAACCTGTCATCGAGCTTATGGAAGAGTATATACGAAACAAGCATTAAACCACGTGTTTTCCCGGTCTCTTCAATATTCCTTGTAGAAAATCCTCGTGATAAACTATTTTACAAACTTCAAATCCTAAGAAATTTTCTTGATTTTCTATATTCCGTTTCCAAGAAAGGCGGCAGTGATGAAATATTTGTTTACTTCGGAAAGCGTGTCGCAAGGACATCCCGACAAAATTTGCGACCAGATTTCGGATGCCATCCTCGACGCGATGCTCGCGCAGGACAAAAATTCCCGCGTTGCCTGCGAAACTATGGTTACAACGGGCCTCGTTGTCGTCGCCGGCGAAATCACCAGCAAGGCCCACGTTGACATCCAGGACGTCGTTCGCAGGACCATCGCTGAAATCGGCTACAACGATCCGGACCTCGGATTCGATTCCCAGAGCTGCGGCATCCTCGTGTCGGTCCACCAGCAGTCACCCGACATTTCCCAGGGCGTTACTGAAGGACAGGGCCTTCACAAAGAACAAGGCGCCGGCGACCAGGGGATGATGTTCGGCTATGCCTGCGACGAAACGAAAACCTTCATGCCGCTTTCCATTCATCTTGCCCACAGGCTCATGGAGGCCCTCACGAAAGCGCGAGAAGAAAAACTCGTGAAGTACCTGCGGCCCGACAGTAAATCACAGGTGACCGTTGAATATGAAAACGATAAGCCGAAACGCGTGCACACGGTCGTGCTCTCCACCCAGCATTCGCCCGACGTAAAATATGAAACGCTGAAAAAAGACATGATCGAAAAAATCGTTAAAAAAGTGATCCCGGCCAAATTGCTCGATAAGAAAACCGTCTACCATATCAATCCAACGGGGCGGTTCGTGGTTGGCGGACCGCACGGAGATTCCGGCGTCACCGGCAGAAAGATCATCGTTGACACGTACGGCGGCCACGGCGGACACGGCGGAGGCGCGTTTTCGGGTAAGGACCCTTCAAAAGTCGACAGGAGCGCGGCATACGCGGCGCGCTGGATAGCGAAGAACATCGTTGCAGCCAAGCTCGCCAAACGCTGCAAGATTCAGGTATCCTATGCGATCGGCGTGGCCAAGCCCATTTCAATTCACATCGACACGAATGGCACCGGCATTATGCGGGACGACAAGATAGCCGCAATCGTCGAAAAAGTGTTCGACCTGCGGCCGTCGGCGATCATCGAAAGCCTTAAATTAAAACGCCCGATTTACCGGGAGACCGCGCGTAACGGGCATTTCGGCCGCAACCTGCCTACCTTTACATGGGAAAAACTCGACAAGGTCGCGCAAATCAAGAAAGAAGCCGGGATACAATAAGAATATCTTATTGAATCAAACCGACGCAAAAGGCGCGGAACTTTGTTTCGTGCCCTTTGCATCGTATCAATTCATTCTGCCGGTTTCTTTATTTCCTGCCAATAACTTTTTATGGCCTGAAGCGTTTCTCCGGCATTTTTCATTCTGTCTACCGGAACGGAGACCAAAGTATCTTCATGCTGTCTCAGCCACCTGTATACTATTTCTTGCTCAGGAAAATCGGTCACCGTTGGCGGCAGCTTTTTGGAAAAGAAGAAATTCTCAAGGTCTTGCAGCATTTGCGCAGGAAAATCAAAATCCAGGGGAAAAGGTTTGAGCGTGATTTTTTGATCTCGCCGGAACCAGAACGACATGCCTTTGTCCGCATCCGCGTGCGGAAGAAGAACGATGCAATCATTAATCGGACGGAACTGGCCTTTACGTTCATTAATGCCGGTTTTTCCGTTGAGCCTCGGGGCGTGCTTGCCGATCAGTCTATACTCGTAAATCAGGCTCTCCAATTCCGAACCGCAGACAAAGGTCGTCAGATAGTGCGCCTCTTTACGCAGGCGCTCCAATTTTTCGGGAGACTCTTCCGAATGGCGGAAATATCCCATGATTCTGCGCCGTAGGTTTGATGCTTTTCCGATGTAAAGGAACGCGCCGTTTCTGTCCTTAAATGCGTACACGCCCGGCGCGGTCGGACAATTTACAACATCGTCATAGGAGAACTTTTTATCGGAAAAATCAAAGGCCGCGATCTCTTTACGAGAAGCCTCCTCCAAGTCCGCCAGGGTCGCAATTCCCCGGGTTTCAAGCCGTTCAAAGAGCTCCGCCGCGCATTGCGCCAACGCTTCACCATAGGAGGATGCGTTAGACAGCACTGGCCCGCGGTCAAACAAAACACGATAGGAAGTTTCAAGGGAAAAAGGTTTAGGTAATGGAATTTCAGCCGCTTTAAAAAGCTGGCTAATCAATATAACATCGTCGGTACAAAACGCTCCCTGAGCCGCGGATTCCTGCCTCAAAAACGCATGGTGCCTCGCCGACAGCATAACGGGTACGCCCCGCTCACGAAGACCGGACAGTGCAACAATGTGCGCTTCTCTTTCCCGATCATCAAAAGGTAAATCATGGTTGCTTTTGAGGGAAAGCTGCTCTTCGTGCGAAAGCGTGCCGGGATTTTCCAGCCATATCGAGCTCTCAAGCATGGGCGCGGGCAGTATCGACCAAACGGAAACGTGGAATATCCGATCCGGGGCGCTCCGGGGGCCGACAAGAACGTGTATCGCATGCCATTGCGTCCCCCGAATCGTTTTTGTTTCAATCCCAGTTTGGGAAAGCTGCGCGGGATGCCATAAACCGTCTTCCCCGCAAAAACACCGGGGATCATCGCCAAGAATGCCTGTAATAGCCAGGTGCGCCAATTTTTCCAAAGGATTTTTAAATTTTAAAAACTCTTCGGCAAGCCGAACGGAAGAGACCGCTTGATTGTCGCGCAGAAACTTTATAATCTCGTTATGCATAGGACCGGAAAAGAATACATTTACAATAGAAATTTAGAAAAAGACTCCTTTCAAAATTACCTTGTGGAACAGGGCCGGGCAATACCCAAAAATATTTATACAAAAATCAATTGCTTTATAACAATAAATATGTTAGTTTTATAAAACAAAAATTTACACATAGATAAAAAAACTTGCAAAGCAATTTACTTATTGTTATATTATAGCATACTAAAACTTTTTTCCAGGAGAGAGGAGTACCGGTATTATGGCTCGCATTACAAAAAGCGAATTAATCAAACTTCAGAAGAAGTTGAAAACCGATGCAAAAATCGGTGAAGAGTTCGGCATAACCCGCCAGGCGGTTCATCAGCTGCGCAAGAAATACGGAATTGAGTCCGTTATCGCCAAGAACGACGAACGGAACCAGAAAATAGTCAAATCCTATGAGTCAGGCGCCTCGGGAACGGCCCTTTCCAAGAAGTTCAAACTCTCCGTCTCGCAAACCTATCGCATTATCAACGAGACGAAAAAGAGCGGCAAGAAAAAGGCCGCAAAGAAAAAGAAGTAATATTCTTTTCAAGCTTACCGCTTGCATTACAAAAAAGGCCCATGGAAATCATGGGTCTTTTTTTTGGCCCAACGCGCGCGGTATTAATAATGATTATCGGAATTTATTCCATGGCCCTGATTTAATTTAAAACAACCCTCAACCCGAAAATTATAATTTTAAATTTTATGGCCGATATACGCATAGTCCGCAATACAAATCTGAAAAAGTCCCTTACCATCGCCTCAATAATCATGATGGCATCCGTACTGCTGAGCCGTATCATGGGAATGGTCCGCGAAATGGTGCTGGCGCATCTTTTAGGAACCAATGTTGAAATGGACGCTTACGTCGCGTCATTCATACTTCCGGAATTTCTCAATCATTTTCTTGCGGGTGGGTTCCTTTCAATTACCTTCATTCCAATCTTTCAGAAATACCTTGCTGATGGACAGCGCGAAAAATCATGGAAGGTTTTTTCAAACCTCATCACCATCGGAAGCATCGCGTTTGCGGTCCTTATTCTCGTCGCCACCCTATTTACGAACCAGATAATCGGACTCCTCGGCCATCATATCAGTGAAGGACCGCAGCGCGAACTTACCGTGCGCCTCACCAGGATCATCATGCCCGCGCAGCTTCTGTTTTACTGGGGGGCATTTCTGATGGCGGTGCAATATGCAAACCACAGGTTTTTTCTTCCCGCGCTCGCTCCTCTTTTTTACAATCTCGGGATCATAGCGTGCGGCTGGGCGCTTTACCCGTGCCTTGGCGTGGCCGGTTTTGCCTGGGGCGTTCTTTTGGGCGCTTTTATGGGAAATGTGCTTATCCAACTGCCGGGAGCTTTGCAGGTGGGAATGCGGTTCCGTCCGGTTTTTAACCTATTAGACCCGGATTTTAAGACCTATATCGTGCTCACCTTTCCACTTGTCGTGGGCCTTGGAATGACATTCTCAAACGAAGTTTTTTTCAGGTTTTTCGGTTCTTTTTTAGGGACCGGCGGACTGGCGAGCATCAATTATTCCCTGCGCACCATGCTGCCTTTGGTGGGAGTGTTCGGTCAGGCGTCGGGCGTGGCGTCATATCCGTTTCTGTCTCGTCTTGCGATCGAAAATAAATTCAATGAAATGAACCAACTGCTTAACAGTATTGTCACGAAAATCGGGATTTACCTCATGCCGATTTGCGGAGTGATGATGGTGCTTTCCACGCAGATCATCGCGGTCCTCTTCCAGCATGGAAGATTTACCCGCGCATCCACCATGGCCACCGCCCCGGTGCTTGTATTGTATCTTATAGGCGCTTTTCCCTTTGCCGCAAGTACCATTGTCATGCGCAACTACTATGCCATGCAAAACACTTTGTTTCCAATGATTATAAGTACCCTCATCGCGCTGGTGAGCCTTCCCTGTTACTGGTTGTTAAGCAGAGCCCTGGGCGCCCGCGGTATTGCCCTTACGGCGTCGATTGCTATGTTTGCCCAATCCCTATTGCTTTACTGGATTTGGAGTTTCAAGCATGGAAATATGCCGGATTTTTTAAGAACAGCCGGGGTGATCGCGAAAGCGTCGGCCATAAGCGCGCTTGGCGGCGGTATGTGTTATTTAATCAAGTTGTTTTTCCTAAACCAGAATATCCAGAATGCCGGATTTTTCCAGGATCTGTTCCTTATTGCCGTTTCCGGAATTCCTTCCATGCTATTCATGTATCTTGTGCTTGAAGTATCCAAAATCAGCAATACCCGCGTCATAATCAAACGGCTCTTAAAAAGGGCCGAATAAAATCCGGGATTCTTATTCATCATGATGATTTCCCTTAGGACCATTATTGATACAGTGCGAAATCCGGCATTTAACATGGCCGCAGACCTGTTCCTTTTAAAATCATGTGTGAACCATAGCACAATATTTGTCCGTTTTTACCAATGGTTTCCGGCAAGCATCACTATCGGCCTGATGCAAGACGCTTCCGCAATTCTCGATTTTCACGCCATGAAAAAAAATAACGTGGAATGGATCCGCCGTCCCACAGGCGGAAGGGCGGTGCTTCATGACAACGATATCACCTACAGCTGTATTTTCCCCGCAACAATAGTCGAAATGGGAAAAACCATAATGGAAACATACCGCATTATTTCCCGGTGCCTTATGGGAGGGCTTAACGATGTCGGTATTCAGTGCGTTTCCTGCGACTCAACAAACGCCTTGCGTGAAACTAAACGCGAAATGAAATTGCCTTGTTTTTTGGCCCCCAACCGTAATGAAATCATGGTAGATGGAAAGAAGCTTGTCGGGTCCGCCCAGAAACGCACCGCGGAGGCAATCCTTCAACATGGGTCGATCCCATTGACAAGTGCATACCGCAATCTGCCCGATTATTTGAAGCTATCTAAAGCTCAGCGCAACCGACAAATGAAATTATTGGACGAAAAAAGCATCTGTATAAGCGAAATAAGCCACAATCGCTCCGCAACGGAAATCGTCAGCGCGCTTAACAGTGGATTTCACATGTGCTTGCCCTTTGAAGCCGAGGAAATTCCATGGTCAGAGGAAGATCTTCACCAGATACATTCGATAGCGGAAAGCAAGGAATTTAAGAGGCAATTTGCGGGAATATTTTATTAAAACACCGGTAGCCGCCCTTCTATTATTTTTTTCATCTGCCTTATTATAGAGGAGACTGAATGAAACGATTTCTAGTTTTGATGTTTGCGCTGGGCATTTGTATTCCGGGATGCGTAAAAACAAAACAACCCCCGCCAAGCGCCATCAACGCAATCGACTACATGGCGCTCCAGAAAAAGGCCGAAAGCTTCGTTCCGGCCATTGGTGTCTATGGCGGCGAAATAGTTCTTGCCTCCAGCGCGGAGCCCAAGTCGTTTAATCCCATAACGTCAACAGAACCAAGCACCAGTAAATTCACGCAATATATGTATGAAGGGCTCGTTCACATCAACGGCGTAACGCTCAAGCCGGAACCGGGTCTCGCCCAGTCGTGGAATGTAAGTCCCGACGGCCTTGCTTGGACCTTTCATATACGTAAAGGCGTGGTGTGGTCCGACGGCGTCCCTTTTTCAGCCTATGACGTTGAATTTACTTTTAACAGTCTCGTATATAACGATTCGATCAACCCGAATTCGTCCCGCGATATATTTGTTTTTAACGGAAAAAAGGCCCTCGTCAGGGCCATTGACAGTTCAAGCGTTGAATTCACGCTGCCGATCCCTTTTGCGCCGTTTTTACGGTCGATGTCGCAGGAAATCCTACCGAAGCATAAATTTGCCCAGTATGTACAGCATAAAAATTTCTCAAACGCCCTGAGCGTTCAAACGCCGCCGGATTCAATGGTCGTGACCGGTCCTTTTTCCCTCGGGCTTTTCATTTCCTCGCAAAAGGTTGTTCTCAAAAGAAATCCGCTTTATTGGCAAAAAGACAGCTCCGGCAATCGCCTTCCCTACTTGAGCGCAATCAGCTTTCTGATTGTTCAGGACCAAAATGCCGAACTTACTAAATTCAAGCGCGGAGAAATCGACTACCTCCTGGCAAAAGACGAAGACTACGCCTCGCTTAAAAAAGGCGAACTCAAAGGCGCCTACACGGTATACCGGCTGGGATCGGCAACCGGAAGTAATTTCCTTTTTTTCAACCAGAATACCCTTCGCGACGGCAAAACGGGCAGACCGTATGTTGATTCCATCAAGCAGTCATGGTTCAGAAACGAGGGGTTCAGAAAAGGCGTGGCCTATGCTCTTGACAAACAAAGCATGATCGCCAGCGTCATGAACGGCCTCGGTTATCCGCAATGGTCTCCGATGAGCCCGGCGGAAGGATACTTTTTTAACCCGAATGTAATGCAGTATCCCTATGATCCCGCCAAAGCCAAAGCAACGCTTGCAGCCGCAGGATTTAAGGACATAAACAACGACAGTATCCTTGAGGATGCCGGCGGCCGCCCTATTGAATTTACTTTTGCTACAAACAGCGGAAATATTGAACGGCAGAAAATCGCCGAAATGATACGAAAAAATTTGCAGCAGATCGGGTTCAAGGTGCATTTTCAGGTCATGGATTTTACAAGCTTGATCCAGAAAATCGACAATCCGCCCTATGACTGGGACGCCGTTCTATTGGGTCTGAGCGGCGGCGTTGAACCGCATTTCGGGAAAAAAGTCTGGCATTCATCCGAAAGCCTCCACATGTGGTTCCCAAAACAAAAAACCCCTTCGACGCAATGGGAAGCAAGAATAGACTCGATCTTCGATGCCGGGGTCAGAGAACTTGACGAAGTCAAACGTAAGGCGCTCTATGACGAATGGCAGCAGATCGCGGTCGACAAACTTCCGCTCATCTATACCGTGCTGCCCGAACGCGTCATCTGCATTTCAAATAAATTTAAAAACCTCAACCCAAGCGTAAATGGAGGGGTGCTCAATAATATCGAGAGGATTTATGTTGAACCATTGCAACAAAAAGCCGGAAAAATGTTATGAATAAAACCATTGTCATTTTTCTCTGCATGACCATACTTATTACCGGTTGCGGCCGGAATAAGCCCACGCAAAAAAGCGTTGCCGCCAGGGCAATCCTGGAATCGCAGCCCAAAGTCGTTCCATTAAATGAAGTTAACGGTGAAATCGACCCCATTGCCAATCCTTTGGCCCCCAAAGGCGGAACGTATACGGCGTGGGGAGGCGGATTTCCAAAATCGCTCAATGTATGGCTTGACAATAATTCATTTTCCCAGGAAATCATGGGATATCTCTTTGAAAGCCTGGTATCCCTGCACTCGACAAAGAATGAACCGGTTGGAATTCTTGCCGAATCCTGGACCATTTCCGACGATAAAAAGACCTTTACTTTCAAGATCAACCGCAATGCACGATGGAGCGACGGCCAACCCATAAGCGCCGAAGACGTTCAATTTTATTATGACGTAATCATGAACCCGCATAATATGACCTCTCTGTACCGCGTTGACCTCCAGCGGCTTTTCCGGCCGGAAGTTATTGACGAGAAAACGATCCGCGTCCGCGCGCGCGGGACCCACTGGTCGAATTTCTGGGTGGCGTCGGGTTTAAACGCCTTCCCGAAACATATCTGGAATTCCGTTGATTTCAATAAGCAGAATTTCGATTTCCCCGTGGTCAGCGGCCCGTATAAAATAAAAACGGTGGAAAAGAACCGTTACCTGGTCCTGGAGCGCCGAGCCGATTGGTGGGGGGCGGCAAAAAAATACAACCAGGGAAAGTATAATTTTGAATTTGTAAAATACAAGTTCATGGAAGACCAAAATAAAACGTTGGAAGCCTTCAAAAAAGGCGACTTCGATGCGTACGCGATATACACATCATCGCTGTGGATGAAACAGACCGATTTTGAAGCGGTGCAAAAGGGATGGGTGGTAAAACAAAAAGTTTACAATATGGAACCAAAGGCCTATCAGGGTTTCGCCATCAACATGCGGCGTGAGAAGTTCCAGGACATGCGTGTGCGGCGCGCGCTGTGTTTCCTGATCAACCGGGAACTCATGAATGAAAAACTCATGTTCAACCAATACTTCTTGCTGAATTCTTATTTTCCCGATTTATATCCCAATAATATCAACCCGAATGTTCCGTTAACCCATTTTAATCCCGACAGCGCCCGGGCGCTCTTGAAGGCCGCGGGATGGAAAGTGGACAACAGTGGAATTCTGGTAAAAAACGGCGCGCCGTTCGACCTGTCTTTCCTGACGTACAACGTTGACCTCAGACACCTGAACATTTACGTTGAGGACCTCAAGAGCGTCGGAATCAGGCCGTCAATCGAGCAATTGTCCCAATCAACGGTGACCAAACGGATGGACAATCACGATTTCGACTTGTTCTGGGTCAACTGGAGCGCTTCACGCTTGCGTGATCCCGAAGCCGAATGGCATTCAAGCACCGCCGATCAAATCGCGTCAAACAACTACACGGGCCTCAAGGACAAAGTCGTGGACAGTTTGGTCGAAGTTCAGAAAACCGAAATGGACATGGACAAGCGCAACGATATCCTTCGAAGCATTGACAAAAGGCTTTGTACTATCGTCCCGTATATTCTTCTTTGGCAAGCTGACCATAATCGCATACTGTATTGGGACCGCTTCGGTGCGCCACGCTTCGTTTATGATAAGTTCGACCGCGAAAATTGCATCGTGACCTATTGGTGGTATGATGCGACAAAGGACGCTGCCCTCCAAAAGGCGATGAAAGCCAATACGTCGCTGCCTAAAGAACCCTTTGAGGTTCATTACCGCGAACAATGAGAAATTATATACTCAGACGACTGCTCCTGATGGTCCCCACGTTACTGGGAATTTCCATCGTTTGTTTTGCCCTGATTCAAGCGGTGCCGGGCGGTCCGGTCGAACAGATGATCGCCCGCGTGCGTGCCGCCAGCGCGGAACACGGGGCAAATTCGTCGCGGACCATTTCTCCCGAGGAAGTCAACAACATTAAGGCTTATTTCGGATTCGACAAGCCCGCTCATGTCCGATATTTTCTCTGGCTCGGAAACGTTCTCAAGCTCAATCTCGGAACTTCATATACCTACGAAGAACCCGTGTGGAAGGTCATTTCGAGTAAATTTCCAATATCCCTTTTTTTCGGCGTAACGTCGTTTATTCTTTCGTATCTGATTTGCATTCCTCTGGGAATGCTCAAGGCCGTTAAGAACCGGAGCGGAGTTGATGTCGTTAGTTCCGTGATTATTTTTGCCGGCTATGTGATCCCCGGCTATGCATTGGGAATTTTTTTAATCGTCCTCTTCGGCGGGGGCAGTTTTTTGAACTGGTTTCCCATTTCAGGAATAGTTTCGGATAATTTCGAAGAACTCTCTTTGGCCGGAAAAGCGCTTGACTTTCTGCACCATATGGTCCTCCCCATGACCTGCTACATGGCAAGCGAATTCGCCTTTCTCACCATGCTCATGAAAAACAGTCTGATGGAGGAAATTAAGAAAGATTACATGCGCACCGCCCTTGTCAAGGGAGCGTCATTCAATCAGGCCGTTTGGAAACACGCTTTTCGCAATTCGCTCATTCCCCTGGCAACGCGCATGAGCGAAATCTTCACGCTCATGTTTGCCGGGGCCCTGCTCATCGAAAAAGTGTTTGATATCGACGGTATGGGTCTCCTGGTTTACAATTCGATCGTGAGCCGCGACTATAATGTGGTCATGGGTATTATTCTTTTAACAAGCATTCTGGCGCTTTTCGGAAGGCTTTTTTCCGACATTTTGTATGCGCTGGTGGACCCGAGAATTACGTTTAAATAAAGTACCTTCTCGCCATTATGCGCAGGTAGGTCGGCGCTCACTGAGCGAAGTCGAAGTGAGCGTTTGCAAAAGGCAGTTCCCTTCGGCTTCGCTCAGGGAACATAACGGGTAACTAAGATCTTGTTTTCACAACTCACTCAACAACGGATAAAGCGGTTCAGGGAAAACCGGCGCGCGTGGTATTCGCTGATCATTCTCGGCGCCGCGTTCTTTTTGTCGCTTTTCAGCGAATTCATCGCAAATGACAAGCCTCTTATTTTGCTGTATAACGGAAAGCCCTATTTCCCCATTTTCAAATTTTATTCCGCGGCGACATTCGGCGGAAAATATAAGACCGAGGCCAATTACCTGGAGCTTAAAAGAAACGCCGATTTTCGGAAACTAAATTTCATGTTTTTTCCCCTGATTCCTCACGATCCGCTGCACTCCTACCTTGATTTACAGGGCACCCCGCCGCACCGTCCTTCCTTCGAGCACTGGCTCGGCACCGATTCAATGGCGCGGGATGTCTGCGCTCGCCTGATTTACGGTTTCAGGACCTGTATGTTGTTTTCTTTACTTCTGGCGCTGCTTGAGGCGGTCTTCGGCATTGTTATCGGCGGCATACAGGGCTATCTGGGCGGCAAAGTGGACATCGTTGTCCAGCGGTTCATCGAAATCTGGTCCTCGCTGCCCTTTTTATACGTGGTTATCCTCGTGGGTTCCATTTATGGAAGCAGTTTCGCGCTTCTGGTCGTTATCATGGCCCTGTTTCAATGGATCGGCCTTTCGTATTTCATGCGCGGGGAATTTTATAAATTGAAAAACATGATTTATGTCAAGTCGGCCCGCGCGCTCGGCGTTGGCCCCGTAGGCATCCTGTTCGGACAAATTCTTCCGAATGCCCTGACGCCCGTGATTACCATTTTGCCTTTCAGCGTCATCGGCGGGATCTCTTCCTTGACCGCGCTTGACTTTCTGGGGTTCGGCCTTCCCCCGCCCGCTTCTTCGTGGGGCGAGCTGCTCCAGCAGGGACTTAATAATTTGTACGCCCCCTGGATCGCGATTTCAACGGTGCTGGCTATTTTCATCACTCTGATGCTGACAACGTTCATCGGCGAAGGCACGCGCGACGCATTCGACCCGAAATCGGAGGACCGGCTTGAGTAACCCGCTGCTTCATGTGGAAGATCTGTCTGTCGGGTTCAGGCTTGACCGGGGAACCGTTGCCGTTACGGATTCAGTGTCTTTCGATATTGACGAAGGAGAAGTGTTCGGGCTCGCGGGCGAATCGGGATGCGGCAAGACCATTACCGCCCTTGCATTGCTGCGTTTGCTTCCCAAACCGGGGTCCATGATTCTGTCGGGCAAAATCCTGTTTAAAGGTAATGATGTTCTGTCCCTGTCTCTTCCGCAACTCCGGGATTTTCGCGGCAGGGAAATCAGCATGATTTTTCAGGAACCTTCGGCAGCCCTCAACCCATTGCTGCCCGTAAACAAACAAATGCATGAATTATTTGAGTATCATCAAACTGCGGACAACCCCGCGGAAAGAATACGTGAGATATTAAACCGCGTTGGATTCCCAGACCCGGATCGCATTCTCAATTCCTATCCCCACGAGCTTTCGGGGGGAATGCTTCAGCGGATCATGATCGCAATGGCCGTGGTCCTGCGGCCGTCGCTCATCATCGCCGACGAGCCTACCACGGCGCTTGACGTCACCGTACAAGCCCAGATCATGGAGCTGCTTTATGAAATGCAACAAGCCACCGGCACGTCCGTGCTCCTGATCACCCACAACCTCTGTTTAATCGCCCAGTACGCAAAAAGAATAGCGATCATGTACGCCGGAAGGATCGTTGAATACGGGGAATGCGGCGTTTTTCTTGACAAACCGTTGCATCCTTACAGTCGGGGACTTTTAAGGGCGCTGCCTGATCTTCGGTCGGATGATCCGACCCTTGTTCCGATACCGGGCCAGGTCCCGCGGCCGATTGATTATGCTTCGGGGTGCAGGTTTATTGACCGTTGCCCGCATGCATTTGCCCCTTGTAAAAACAAACCGCCCCTGTATTCGGCCCAGAACCGGTTCGTGGCTTGCTATCTATATGAAAATGCAACCGGTTCAGGCGCTCGTGGCGCTTCGGGAAACCGGGAGAAGGCCCTATGATAATGATCCAGACCAAGGACCTGCGTACCTGGTTTCCCATAAGCGGCGGCGTTTTTGGACGTATTGTCGGCCATGTTCGCGCCCTTGACGGTGTTAACGTTATCGTGTCCGAACAGGAAATTGTCGCCATCGTCGGGGAATCGGGATGCGGCAAAAGCACCCTCGGCCAATCGCTTGTCGGGCTATTACCGGTTACCTCGGGCTCCGTCGCGCTCCAGGGCGCGACGCTCGACATTTCAAAGGTGAAATCCTGGCGCCCTTTTCGAAAAGATTTTCAGATTATATTTCAGGATCCTTTTACATCGCTCAATCCCCGTCATACGATTTTCAGGATTCTTTCGGAGCCGCTCAGTATCCACCATATTTGCCCGGCGCGTGAACTGCGCCGACACTGCGCGGAATTATTGCAAAAGGTCGGGCTGTCGCCCGACTATCTCGACCGGTTTCCCCATGAATTTTCGGGAGGACAGCGCCAGCGTATCGCCATCGCGCGATCGATCGGGCTTCGACCCCGCGTTATCATCTGCGACGAGGTCGTTTCCGCGCTCGACGTTTCGGTGCAGGCCCAGATCATCAATTTGCTGCTTGACCTGAAAAGGGAAATGGGGCTGTCGCTGGTGTTCATCACGCACGATTTGTCCCTTGTCAAAGCGATAGGCGACCGGGTGTATGTAATGTATCTGGGAAAGATGGTGGAAGAGGCCCGGACCAGGGACCTTTTTTCGCGTCCGCGTCATCCCTATACCGAGGCCTTGCTGCAATCGATCCCCACCCTCGACCGCTCCGTCCGGCCCAGAACCCTCGGCGGAGACGTTCCCTCGCCCGTCAATGTACCCATTGGCTGCGTATTTCAGGGACGCTGCCCCTATGTTCAGGCGGAGTGCAGGACAGTTCACCCTGAAATCAGGGAAGTCGGCGCTTCGAACGTTGCCTGCTATTTTCCGCTGTCCTATCACATGGAAATAGACACTTGATTTGAGCAAAATAATACGGGGCGCGGCTGGCGGGGCAATATTGACTGCGGAGCTGTTAAAAGCGCAAGGATTTATCAACTGATAAGGAGCAATCATGGATTCAATACATTGGGATTCCGAAATCGATGCATCGGTCTCTGTTTGCGACGAGAAGGGCACAATCGTGTATTTAAACAAAAAAGCAATTGTGCAATTTAAAAAGGACGGCGGCGAAAAATTGCTCGGGACAAATATTCTCGATTGTCATCCGGAACCGGCACAATCAAAATTAAGGGAGCTTTTGATTTCCCCAAAGTCAAATATCTATTCCATCGAAAAAAACGGGGTTAAAAAAATAATCATCCAAAAACCCTGGTATGCAAAAGGCGTTTATAAGGGCTTTGTGGAAATTGTGTCGGAAATTCCGGGCAATATGCCACATTTTGATAGAAAATGATGGCAAAAAAATGGATCTTTGGAAGTGCTTCCTATCGTGGCGTCGCGTCGGGCAGGCCGCCGTCGACCGGTATAGTGGCCCCGGTTGTTGGCGTTTGGTGGGTGATAAAAAACAGCACGGCATTGGCCACGTGCCGGGCCGTGACTTTTACCTTAAGTAAATTTCTCTTCCTGTAATATTCTTCCAACCCCGCTTCATCAAGCCCGCGCGCTTTCATGCGGTCGGGGCCGACCTCGGCCCAAAGTCCCGATTTTGTTTCGCCGTGTGAAAATACAGCGTCTGGCGCGACCATGTTGACCCGCACGCCGATGTCAGCAAGCTCCAGGCTCGCGATGCGCGCGAGCTGGTGCGCGGCCGCCTTGGTCGCGCTGTAGGCGCCGAATTTTGCGCCGGGAGCGAACACGTTTTTCGTGGAAATGAGGACGATGTCGCCGCCCCTGTTTTGCAATCTGAAATGGCGTCCCGCTTCCTTGAGAATAAGAAGCGTACCGTCAACATTAACGCGCTCAAGTTTTTTAAAGGCCTCGATGCTCATATCCTCCAGGCTGCACACATGGGCGATGCCCGCGTTGGCGATTACGCAATCGATGCCGCCCCACGTTCCAACTACCGCGCCAAATCCCGCAATGACCGTGGATTCTTCGGTCACGTCAATCCCTACGCCCATGACCCTGTTGCCAAACCGGTTTTTAAGCTCGTTTACCATGTTGTCAAGATTCGCTCCCGGCAGATCGGTGACTGCCACATGGCTTCCCGCCTCAAGGAGCGCCTGGCAGATCCCCGTACCAATCGCCCCGGCAGCGCCGGTAACCACCGTCACGTTTCCCGATAGAACGCCTGGATCTTTTTCGCTTGTTTTTGCTCTCTGGAAACTACGGAATTCCATGTCAAACAAATGGTCTTCCGATAGTCCCTGATAGATGCCTCCGGACTCAAAGATCGCCTGCTTGACCTCAATGGCCTGTTGGGTAATATCACAAACCATCGCCGCTTCATCGCCGTTCCTGCCCGCACATACGGCCCCGATGCCGGGTAACAGTATGACTCTGGGCATGGCGTCGAGGCCCCGAGGAAAGGCGGTCTTCAAATGCCTCACAACGTAATCTTCATATTCCGAGGCGTATGAAGCAATTGCTTTTGTCAATTGATCGCGAAAAGCCGGAGGATCGTCATACTGCGGCGCGTCGATCCATAGCGGGAAGGTTTTCGTCCTGATAAGATAATCGGGGGTCAGCGGTGACGTCAATGCCAATTGCTTTGCATTGGGCGAATTCAAAAACGACAAAACAAAGTCGGTTATAAGAAGTTTTAGTATTATGCCGGTATTTTGATCCGGATCGCCTTTTGGCGCTAACAGCCCCCGTATAACCGGTGCGATGCTTTTAAAGCGCTCCATGGCTTTGGAAGTTGATTCAGGTGTTTCTTTCGGGGGAATCTTTGATTTCTTTATTGTCAAATATTTTTCAGCTCTCGAAACGATTTCTATCGTCTTTGCATATGCTGTTTTCGGATCATTTGCCCACGTTATCAGGCCGTGGTGCATGACGATGATTCCCGTAGTGCCGGACACGGAATCGAAGGCCTTTGCAACGGCCGTGGCCAGATCAAAGCCGACTTTAGCATAGGGAATAACTACAATGTCCTGGCCGCACGCTTCGCGCACAACGGCCTCCCCGTTTTCGCGATTGGTAAGCGCCAGAATAGCCGACGGATGCGTATGGACAATGCATTTCTCGGGCAGAAACGCATGCATCAATGTTTCAATCGAGGGCAATGCATTGTTTGCTTTTAGAAGGTGCAGACGAAACTCATCGGCCATTGCTTCATCGGAAAGGGAATGGAGCTTTATCAAGCCCCGCAGATATTCGCCGTCCAATGCGACAAACCCGTCCGGCCCGATATGCGCCATATTAAAGCCGGATGCCTTAACGTAAAGGGCGGGAACTTTATCCCCGAAAATATCCTGAATGGAACTTTTTATTGATGTGTTGCCTCCTCCATGAAGAGCGAGGTCTTTTTCCTCTCCAATGAGTCGCGTTGCATAGGCAAGCTCACAAAGATCAACGCCACATTCATCGCCGAATTTTCCGGCAAATGATTTCGCGCTTTCATCCGACCATTTATTCTTCATGGGATTTTGTTTCTTTTAGAACATTCTGCATATACGTAATATTCTCAACGGGTTGTTTTCCATCGAAAACCGCGCTTCCGGTAACAATAATATCGGCCCCCGTCGAAGCAATATCGGCAAAATTTGCACGGGTGATTCCGCCGTCGAGGCCAATAAGAATCCGCTTTTGTGTTTCTTGAATCATTCGCCAAAGCCGTTTTATTTTCCCCTTAGTCGCTTCAAGGAATTTCTGAGAAGGAAATCCGGGATTGACGGCAAGCAAATACACAATCTCCACTTCATCCAACATCTCCTCAATACTGGATAGCGGCGTGCCCGGGTTCAAGGCAATGCCCCTGACAATGCCGCGCTTTTCGTCGTTGACGTTTTTCATGTCGCGCATTTGCTGGAGCGCGCGGTGAGCATGCAAACACGATTCCACGTGCAGGGTTATCATGTCTGCACCCGCGGCAATGTATTCGGGGATCTTTTCCAACGGGTTTGAAATCATCAGGTGCACGTCTTTAAGCAGGACTGTTTTGATTGCCTTTATAAAAGCGGCGCCCACGGTGAGCGGCAAAGCAAAGTGCCCGTCCATGACGTCGAAGTGCAGCACCCCAATGTTGTTCCTCTCCAGAAGACGAATATCTTCTTCGAGGCGCATGATGTTCGCGCTGATTACGCCGACGCTTAAAAGCGGCGAATGTTCTTTGAGCCAATCGATGGTTTTTCCGGGCATGCGTTACTTTCCATTCTTCAATTCCTGAAACAGTTCAAACGCCTCTTTCGGCTTCATGCCTTCGTGCACGACCTTGCGCACCGCGGAGATCATGGCGACAGGAGAGCCGGACTGGAAAATGTTTCTCCCCATGTCAACACCCAGGGCACCCTGGTCGATTGCGTCACGGGCCATTTGCAGCGCTTCCAGCTCAGGCAGCTTTTTGCCCCCGGCAATGACGATAGGGACAGGGCACGACGCCGTGACCGTTTCGAAGTCGGGGACGAAGTAGGTTTTTACAAATGCCGCTCCGAGCTCGGCGCACATGCGCGTTGCCAGCCTTATATATTTGGCATCGCGCACCATATCCTTGCCCACGGCTGTTACTGCAAGCACCGGCACGTTATAACGGTTTCCCATGTCCACCAGGCGCGTCATGTTAATGACCGACTGCGACTCATGTTCTCCGCCCACAAACACCTGTACCGCCATGGCCGATACGTTCATTCTCAAGGCATCCTCAATATCGACCGCGATATGTTCATGGGAAAGTTCCTTTAAAATGCTGGGGCCGCCGCTTGCGCGCATCACAATGGCGTTTCGCGAGGTCGCGGGAATGATCGTGCGGAGAATGCCGCGCGTCAGCATGAGCGCGTCGGCGTGCGGTGCAAGCGGTAAAATAGTTACATCGGGCCTTTCAAGACCGGTCGTCGGGCCCTGGAAATAACCGTGGTCGAAGGCAAGCATGACCGTTTTGCCCGACTTTGGATCAAAAATCCTGCTAAGGCGGTTCTTCATTCCCCAGTCATACGAATTGGAACCTTTTAGAAAAAAGAGTTCGTTTTTCTGGGGCACATTCAAATAATAATTCTTTTCGGCTTTGCTGGTATCTGCTTCAGGCATAGGTGACATCTCCTTGAAGAAAAATTACGAAATTTGTAGATTTCACGCTCCTCAATTACAAAAGGTTAATCAATAAAATAAAATATCGCCTCATCCCGCATGAAAAAACTACAAAAAAACAAGGCACTTTGAAATAATAATATTAAATTATGGAGGTAAAGGAGGAATTGATGATCGATGTTGACCATTTTATCGGCGCTCATATTAATGACGCCTTAAGCATTGCTTCCATTTGCAGCGACGACGGCCTGTCGCGCGACGACGCAAGGCTTTTTACCTATATCCATGTTAAATGCAAAAACAGTCCCGCCGGGGTTCTTTGTTCTAATGGAGAACATGAGGAAGAAATTTCCGCCCTCGAAATCATGCTGGGACTTAAAGATTTTCCATCTTTAAACGGAAAAAGCAGTTTTACTCAAAAGGTCATAAAAGCTTTTTCAAACGATATAAGCAGGGAAATCAAAAATATCGATTTTGCCGCCCAGGAAGGTTGCGGAATCGAACTGTATTTACACTCGGAGCTCCTTCATCGGCTGAGGTTCCATACGGATGAAACCTTTAGGAATGAAATGCTGAATATTTACAAAGAGAAAATCCTTCCTAAAATAAAAATATACACAATGAAAAAAGTGTTTGAGGCATTTAAAAAGCAGCGGGCGGAAGCGGAAGTATACCAATTGAAACAAAGGGATTTATTTAATTGATTTTTCGGACGTGCCCCTTATCAAAGATAATTTACCGCATCAGGCAATAATATCGAGCAGCGCCCCCATCATTTTGTCCTGGGTCTGAATGACTTTCACATTGGCGGTCACATCTTCTTTGTTTATGACCTGATTTACCATTTCCTTGGCAAGATCAGTGTTCGAATCCTGTGAAGGAGAATTAGGGGTACTTCTTAAACCGGATATCCTGACGCCCGCCGGGGACATGGCGGTTTGTAAGGCGTCCGTCTGACTGAATCCGCGGGTGTTGATGTTTGCGACATTATTTGCGGAAACATCCTCCCGGGTTAATGCCGTTTGAATGCCACTGAGCGCCGTATTAAAAGAAACTTGCATACTATTGACCTTTCCCCAAAAATCTTACACATATAATTATACCACATTATCAAGATTATTGCCACACATTTTTAAAACGAATAGATGATGCTCCAACTCAGTTCCTGTCCTGCTTGAACTGATGCAATTCTAAAAGGCTCAAACGAAAAAGTATTGTTGTTGGCCCAAATTGCCAGGGAATCAGGCATAAAATCACATTTTATACTCATTTTTCCAAGAACGGGATGTGTTTGTTCAACCCTGAAATTGCCCGATTGTTTATATGCAATTTTCTGATAAAGACCTTTTTGCCAATTGTATTGCTGCTTTAATTCTATATACCCATTTTCATTAAGCGCATATCCAAGATTAGGTTCTAATGTTGCGGGGACCGAAAACCTGCAAGCCCGAAAATCTTTGGGAAAGGGGAAAAAAGGATGAGCAAACCATCGAATCGGCAAAATTTTTGCTCCGACATTTTTTATATTTGTTTGTGATTTTAAAATTCGTTTCTGAATAATTAATTCCCGGCAAAGTTCTAATTCCCACCCCATAAAACTTTGCTTCGTTCTCATTGTAATGGATGATAGACTTTGTTCAGTCCACCATGCACTGAATTCTTTTACGGTTGGATTGTCCCGAACGTGAAACGGAGAATTTGAGCTTGTACGCAACACCAGGCCAACACCAATCACTAAAACTTCTTCATTAACATTTGCCCTATCCTGATTAAGAGCGGTTTCAAAGACTTCCGGAGCGCCCTGCCCATCAAAAACATCATAATTCCCGTCCGGAAATTGAGGACCGCCCAGTAGATTTCCGCGACTATTGTCTTGCACTTGAAAAATGTATCCTCCAGCACAATATCTTGGCCCAAGAAGATTTTTATCTCCAACAGGATCAATAACTTGTACTGATAACTCTTTATTTTTTATTTGAAACATATTTAACTTTTTTTTATCTGCTCAGATTACCTCACCCCTTTGTCCCCTCTCCTTATTAAGGAGAAGGGAAGACGCAAAGCGGCAGGGGTGAGGTGTGTTAGAAAAATCTTTAAATTTGAAAATTAAATTAATAATACTTTTATACAATATCTAATCCCTATCTTTCGTAGTATAGTTGACTGCAAGTTTATGACCTCCTTTTTATGATGTGATGGGTGAGAAAAGGCCCGTTGGTGGCAGTCGCCGGCGGGCTTTTTTAGTGCCTCTTAGCTTTTAAACGATAATTTATTATCATTTAAAAGGTTAGTGGCACTTACCTCCAAAACTGCCCAGCGATGCAGTTTTGGAGGTGCTTATCCTACCGCATCAGAGGTTTGTACTTTATCCGGGTTGGTCTGTCTCCGTCAATACCAAGACGTTTCTTGCGCGCTTCATCATATTCCGCGTAATTACCTTCAAACCATACCACTTTACTGTTTCCCTCAAACGCCAGGATATGTGTTGCAAGCCTGTCCAGAAACCATCGATCGTGCGTTATAACGATAACGCATCCGGAAAAAGAGCTTATGGCCTGCTCCAAAGCCTGCAATGTTTCAACGTCAAGGTCATTTGTCGGTTCGTCAAGCAGCAGGACATTGCCGCCCGTTTGAAGCAATTTGGCAAGGTGAACCCGATTGCGTTCGCCGCCCGAAAGATTTTTTACTAATTTTTGCTGGTCGGACCCTCCAAAATTGAATTTTCCGACATACGCGCGGGAATTTATTTCCAGCTTGCCCATTCTTATGATATCCGTCCCGCCCGTAATTTCCCGGAACACGGTATTTTCTCCTGTCAACGCATCGCGGGACTGGTCAACATAACTCAACTTGACTGTTTCACCCAAAGTCAATTTGCCGGAATCGGCCTTTTCCAGGCCAGTGATAATTTTAAACAGCGTCGTTTTGCCGGCCCCGTTTGCGCCTACGACGCCGACGATGCCCGCCCGGGGAAGATGGAAATTAAGGTTTTCAAACAGCAATTTATCGCCATAGGCCTTTGAAAGGTCTACGGAATCAATAACAACGTCGCCAAGCCTTGGCCCTTCGGGGATGATAATGGCGGCTACCGACTGTTTTTCAGGGGTATTTTCCTCGCGCAGTTTTTCGTATGCCGCCAGCCGGGCCTTGCCCTTCGCCTGACGGGCCTTCTGGGACAAATGCACCCATTCAAGCTCCTGTTTGAGCCGAGCCTGCCGGGAGGTGGATTCCTTTTCCTCTATGGCAAGGCGCTTGGTTTTCTGATCGAGCCATGAGCTGTAGTTACCCTGCCAGGGAATTCCCCTGCCCCGGTCAAGCTCCAAAATCCACCCGACGACATTATCAAGAAAATACCGGTCGTGGGTGGTTAGAATCACCGACCCCTTGTATTCGATGAGATGACGCTCAAGCCAGGCGACCGATTCGGCATCAAGATGATTGGTGGGCTCGTCTAAAAGCAGCAGGTCGGGCTTTTCAAGCAATAGTTTACACAACGCGACACGCCGTTTTTCCCCGCCCGACAGGGTGCGCACATCGGCGTCCGGAGGAGGACATCTGAGCGCATCCATGGCGATTTCAAGCGTACGGTCGAGCTCCCAGGCGTTTTCCATGTCGATTTTGTCCTGTAATTTCGCCTGGCGTTCCAGGAGCTTTTCCATTTCCTGGCCAGACATGGGTTCGCTGAATTTATTGGAAATCTCGTCGAAATCATGGAGCAGCTTTCTTGTTGAAGCGACGGCAAGCTCAACGTTTCCCGACACCGTGAGGTTTTCATCGAGGCGAGGTTCCTGCGGCAGGTATCCCACCGTGCGCCCTGACTCGACCCAGGCCTCGCCGCGATATTCTTTGTCAATTCCGGCCATTATTTTCATGAGCGTGCTTTTCCCCGAGCCGTTCACGCCGATGATCCCGATTTTCGCGCCGTAATAAAACGACAGGTAAATGTCTTTTAAAACTTCTTTTTGCGGAGGATATACTTTTGTCAACCCAGCCATGTAATAAACGAACTTTTCGGCCATGAATAAAATCTCTTTCCGCTAAATGTGCGTTTGCCTACAAAATACAAGGAGTGCGTCGTAGAAAATATCATTTTATTATAAAGGAGGTGCGAAATGGACAATCGGCCCACGGTCATACTTACGGGAAACGACCTTTCCATCGAAGATATCGTCGCCATCGGCATCGGGGACAAGCAGGTTGCGGTCGCTCCCGACGCGCTCGTTCGATGCAGGGCTTCCCGAGGTTTCCTTGAAGAGGAAATCCGAGCCAAACGGATCATTTATGGAGTAAACACGTCCTTCGGCCCCATGTGCAACAAAATCATCAACGACAATGAAATCGAAGAGCTTCAGGTAAACCTCATCAAAAGCCATGCCGCGGGCCTGGGCGACCCGATAAAGCCTTATATTACGCTTGCCATGCTTGCGGTGCGGCTTAATACGCTTTCCAAGGGATATTCAGGCGTCAGGATAGAACTCCTTGACTTCATGAAAAACATGATAAACGCGGGAATCGCGCCGTACGTCCCGGAATGCGGCAGCGTAGGCGCCTCCGGCGATCTTGTCCACCTTGCTCACGTGGCCCTTGCCATTATCGGCGAAGGAAAAGTTTTTTATAAAAAGCGGCTCTGTGCCGCGAACGAGGTGTTTCTGAAAACCGGCCTGCGCCCGTTCACCCTTGGTTTTAAGGAAGGAATTGCCATCATCAACGGAACGAGCGCCATGACCGCGCTTGCCGCTTTTGCCCTGTTCGGAGCGCGGAAGCTCCTGAGACTTGCCTGCGTTAATGCGGCATACGCCATGGAAATTTTCGGAGGTATCGACGACGCCTTCGACGAGGACCTGCACCGGCTCAAGCCGCACCCCGGACAATTAGCGGTCTCCGCGATCATCCGCGGCCTGTATGCCGGTTCGGGGAACATAACCCTGAGAAAAAACATGCATGACATCATCCGCATGAGTCAATCCGATGAACTCGTTTATGAAACGACAATCAACGTTCAGGACGTGTATTCCATCCGGTGCACGCCCCAGGTGCTTGCGCCGGTATGGGAGGCATTGGAGGCCGCGCGGAGCACCGTAACGATCGAGGCCAATTCTTCAAACGACAACCCTTTGATCGTGCCCGGCGTGAAAAAAATCATCCATGGCGGCAATTTCCACGGCCAGAGCATCGCATTTTCAATGGACATGCTGTGCATGGCGGTCGCCCAGATGTGCACGCTCTCGGAGCGAAGACTCAACAAACTCCTCGATAAAAACCTCAATGAAGGCCTTCCCGAGCACCTCATTGCCGGGACCGTTGGATTGACAATGGGTTTCATGGGCGCCCAGTATCTGGCCACATCAACGACCGCCGAAAACAGGCAGCTTGCAAACCCCGTAAGCACGCTCTCCATTTCGTGCAACGCCTCAAACCAGGACGTGGTAAGCATGGGCACCGTTGCCGCGCGCAAGGCGTTTAAATCCGTCAGCAATGCAAAGCATGTGCTCACCCTTGAAACCCTTGCCCAGCTTCAAGCGCTGTCTTTCAGGAATGCCGACCGGCTCGGCAAAGGAACGAAAAGGATTTACGATATTCTCAAGAAACACTTCGCCGTCTATGATAACAAGCGGGTATTTCATGAAGACCTGGTGAAATTCCGGAAACTTTTATTTTCAAGCCAGATATTTGATGATTTGGATCAATATATGAAATAAAAGACCCGCCTATTCGTTCGCTTCTTCCCAAAAATCATAAAAATTAAACCACTCGTATGGATTTTCTTTTACGACGTGTTCCAGCAATTTTACATATCCCTCCAATGCTCCGGAAACGACAGCGTTTCTATCCATATGGGAATCCGAAGAAACCATAATCGGCGGATAGGCCTTCATTTCATAGCGCCCCCATAGGCCTTTCTTTATGGCAAAAATGGGAATTACAGGCGCCCCGGTGGCCGCGGCAATGGCAAACGGTCCGATTGGAAATTCAACCGCCCCGCCCAAAAACCGCGTAGTCATCCCCTTATTTCCTAGCATTCTGTCGCCATGCATGCATACGATTTCACCCTTACGCAATGCCTCATGCACACCCATCACAAACGCCATACTGTCCCGGCCGATTGGTATTATACTGACACGACGCTTGACAAAGGCCTTGCCGAATACTTCTTTGATTTCACTTTTTTCCGAATCAATCATGGTAAAATTAATTGGAGTTTTAATGCGGTCATAAAGCAGGTTCCCGGCAATTTCCCAATTGCCCAGATGGGCGCTCAAAAGAATAACGCCTTTACCTTCGTTCACCGCCGCCGTGATCGCCTGTTCGTTAATAGTCGTAAATGAAAAGGGAGATTTTGCTTTTAATAAAAACATATAACGGTCAAGCAGGCTGAGGCCGAACCTGAAAAAATGCCGCCACAAACGCATGGCACCGGCTTTTTTTCCACAATGGGCCCAATAAAGCCGAAGAGCTTGTATGGATTTAAAATCGAAAAATGCGTAATAGAGGCTTACCGGAACAAGCAGACAATAAGCGGGAAGCAGACCGACATTCCGGAGGAGCCACATAAAAATCATGCTCCCCGGCACGCTTCCCTTTGATGTCCCGTCCCATTGCAGAGGCCTCTCCATGGTATTTCAGCAAATACGCGGCAAAAGTTCGCCCGAAGGCATTTCCACGGGACGGGTGCCGCCTATGATTGTTTTTAACAGCAGCGGGAACCTTTGTCGTTCGACAACCGTTCCAATCCGCGCCGCCCCTTTTCCCGTAGGGTGCGCATTGCACGCAAAAACGGCCGCATCAGCCTGACCGGCCGGAACTATCGCAATAAAACGGCCTTCATTAGCAACATGCAAAGGGTCTAACCCCAAATACGCACAGGCCCCTTTCACGACGTCGGGCACGGGTAGTTTTGTTTCGTCAAGTATGATGCTCGCATTTGAAGAATTCGCCATTTCATGCATTACCGCCGCGCAGCCGCCGCGGGTGGCGTCCCTGAGCGCTTTTGTTCCGGGCGCCTTTTCAAGCAGCGCCTCGACCAGACCGTCTAACGCCGCGCAATCCGACAGCGCCTCCGAGGCAAATCCCAATCCCTTGCGTTGCGAAAGAATGGCAATCCCGTGGAGCCCGATGGGGCCGCTCACCAGCACCGCGTCTCCGGGCCGGGCGTTTCCCGCAGAAAGGTTTCTGCCATCGGGGACAATGCCGATCCCTGACGTGGAAATAAACATGCCGTCGGCCTTGCCCTTATCAACCACTTTTGTATCGCCGCAGGCGATGCGTACGCGCGATTCCTGACAGGCAATGCGCAGGGAAGCCAGTATTCGGGAAAGAAGGCTTTTTTCAAGCCCTTCTTCCAGAATGAGGGAAACCGACATATACCACGGCAGCGCGCCCATCATGGCCAGATCGTTAATGGTTCCGCATGCCGCGAGTTTGCCGATGTTTCCGCCGTTAAATTCAAGCGGCCAGACCACGAATGAATCGCTGGTAAAGGCGAAACGACCAGGGACACTGTCAAGGACCGCAGCGTCTTCATACACGCCTTGCCAACCGGGAAGAAGCGCGGGAAATATTATTTCATGCAGGAACTGTTGTAAACCGCTGCCGCTTCCATGGGCCAAACGAACGAGGTTATTGTCCATTGCTTTTTACGCTTTTTGTCAAACGACCCGGTTTCGTACAAAGATCAGGCGGTCATTTCATATTTAAAATACGCAGCACAAGATCCCTCACTCGACACCATGCATGGACCTAATGGCGAACGCGGCGTACAGGACGAGCCGAAAGAAGGACACGCATTGGGTTTTATTTTCCCTTTTAATACGGCCCCGCAACAGCATTGGGATGGCTGACGGGCCATTTCCAGGGAATCCAAGATAATTCCATATTTTTTTGCGGCGTCAAAATGTTCGTAAGCCTTCCGTACCTCCAGTCCGCTGTGAAGTATCATTCCGATGCCCCTCCACACCGCGTTTCCAGGTTCAAAGGCCTTTTCATACGCCGCTACAGCCAGGGGATTTCCTTCTTTCCTGACAACCCGAGAATACGCGTTGACCACTTTCGGCGAACCTTCGCGGATCATGACGCATAAATCAAGAACGCCCACTAAAATATCGATTGGTTCGAAGCCCGTAATAACCGACGGAATGCCGCGATCGGCAAGAAACTGAAACGGGGCCTCGCCGATAATGGCGCTGACGTGGCCGGGAAGCATAAAACCGGAGATGTCAAGATCTTTACCGTCAATCAACGCCGCCAGCGCGGGAGGAACCACGCGATGCGAAAGAAAAAACGTCAAATTGTGCATGTTGGTTTCGCAGGCCTCAATCAAGGCTTTTGCGGTTGCGGGCGCGGTCGTTTCGAAGCCTACCGCTAAAAAGACAAACGCATCTTCAGGATTTTCCCGGGCAAGATATATCGCTTGTAAAGGAGACGTGACAATGTGAATTTCCGCCCCCTTGGTTTTTGCTTCTTCGAGCGAGGCCTCGTTACCCGGCACACGGACCATATCGCCATACGTTATTATGTGCATCCGTTTTCCAAGCGCGAGCTCAACGGCCGCGTCGATATATGCTCCCGGAGTCACGCAAACCGGGCATCCGGGCCCGGACACGAGTTCGATATTTTCAGGCAGAAGCGAACGTAACCCCAACCTGCCTATTTCCATGGTATGCGTGCCGCACACTTCCATGATTTTAACCGGGCCTAGTAGGCCGGCGCACGCATGGATTTCATTAAGAAGCTTTTCCGCGATGCCTGTATCATTAAAATTGACAAGGTTCATGAAACGTGATTGGCCTTTCCAAGCATTTCTTCGATGAGGGAAAGGGTCAAAAGGGCTTCTGTTTCGTCATATTTCTGGATGGCAAAACCCACGTGCACCATTATGTAGTCTCCAACGCGAACATTTTCGAGAAGCGATATATCGGCCGTGGAGCTGTTTCCCATCATGTCAACATTAGCGACGGCGCCATCGATTGAAACCACTTTTGCAGGCACGGCCAGGCACATGAAATTGAATCCTTCTCCTATTAAAAATTTCGTTTTTAAGTTGATTTTAAAAATACTTCACGAGGGATTAAACCGGAGGGATTTGTTTGAAGGAAGGATCTTGCCAAAAAAAAGCAAACGGCGCACAGACCTTATCTCAAATCGAGGGCCGTACGCCTGATTTTATCTATGTTAGAAATTATACTGCAATTTCAACCACCAACCCCATTCGTTAGTCCTTGTAAAAACCTCGTTATCATCTTCGGCGGCTTCAAAGTAAATGTCATGGTGCGTATGGTCTCTTGACATTTGGCCAATAATGGAAAAATGTTGTGCAAGCGTCTTTTTCGCATACACCGACCATTTCCAATTGTCTTTTTTATAATCGTCTCGTGTGTATCCAATATACCGAGGTATCGGGGTCGCATTTATGCCCGCCGTATTTACATAATAGAATGCATCCATGTATGGCCACCCATACCATTCGCCTTGAATTGAAAGAACATCCAACCATTTAAAAGTCGGAACATTTAGGCCAAACATAATTGGGATTCTATTCAGGATATTGCCATAATAATTATTTAAAGAATCCAGGATCATGGTGGAATCGCCATTGTTCGGGTTTCTATATTTATATGCAGGATAATCTGTTATACCCAGCACTGCGGCTTCGCCAAAAATTTTGCAATCCTCTTTTCCAAAAATATCAGCGAGGTTAGGCGGCAATAAGCTCTTAGGATCAATTGAAAGCATTCCCATAAGTTTCGTGCCCTTAAACGAATAATAACTGCTATCGCCGCTTGTTGTCATGTACTCGTTCCCAACCGTTGAACCTGTTGACGGCGTGGTTGGGGTCGTTACATCATTAAAAACTGAAAATAAACGATTAAAACTTACACCTGCGCCAACATTCAGAAAAGAAGAAATTTTATATTCCGATATAAATGAAAGCGACCAATCGTACAGGGGTTGAACTTGCGTTTCCGTGGTCAGTAAAACGTCAAATGTAAGGTTTCCCATCGGATTAAATTTTAGCTGCAAACCTGAAAGTCGAGCATAAGGCTCATCAAAACTGGTCAGCAAGTAAGGCGGGTAGCATCCGCTTCTAAAAAGATATTCTCCAAGATTGGTTGCATCCGGATTATATTTGTAGGGAAATACACCGGCAACAAACTGTAAAAATGGTTTGTTTAGGTCTCCAAAACTATAGACACCTTCTCCATCCGCGATATCCACGAAGCTACGTTGAGAAAAAAAATAAGAATTTTTTGGTGAAGGCGCTTCTTCCAAGGGATAACTATCAACATATAATTTAACCTCAGGACTAACGATGATGTGAAGTCGATCCTGAACAAAAGCGTCGAAAGTGAGACGAGCATATGCGCGATGCAGCCAAATTGGTCCGGGAGACGGCACCCACATCGGTTGATTATGATTACCCCCAACCAATGTATCATGGTGTGATTCTACAAACTGTCCCTCTTCTATTG
>JBAVGL010000597.1:0-4769 GCA_049684795.1 Chitinivibrionales bacterium
AAGCAGAACAACTTGCTCATACGTAAGAATGGCATTTGCAATATCGCCGCTTCCGGCCAGACACTCGCCGAGTAAAGAAAGGACTTCCATATTTTTCGGGTCATTATTGGAAACTTTCTTAAAAAGACTGATAGCGGATGCATACTGCTTTTTTTTCTGATAGATTTTTCCAAGCGTGATATACATTTTCGGGTCGGCTTCACCGCTCTTAATAGCGGCATTCAGCACTGCCATCGCTTCATCGTCCAGACCTTTAGCCACGACAATTTCACTAAAACGCTGAAAATACCCGGTTAATTCTGGATCCGACTTCCATGCCAGGCGGAATTCCGTCAAGGCCCCATCCATGTTCTTCTGATCATAGAGTAAATTTCCCAAATCCAGATGCGCTTTAGCATTCGTTGGGTCCAAAATGACGTATTGTTTCAGATAATTGAATGCGTCAGCCATTGCACCTTTTTTCTGGGCAATTTCAACGAGACGGCCAAATACCTGTTTGTCCTTCGGCATCAATACGGCAAGTTCCTTATAAACCGGATAAGCGGCGTCAAAATCATTTTTGTTGAGCAGATATTGCGCTAGCCTGACACGTGAATCGAGAGCTTTGGGGTCTTTTGCCGCAATTTTTCTGTCCAGGTCGGCAAGCCCTCCTTTGAACTGTGCCACTTTTTCACTCAGACCGGCATCTTCGGCTGCCGCTATCAGGTCCAGCCAGATTTTAACGTTGTCAGGCTGCAAATCTTTTACCCTGCTATAAATTTCCACTGCTTTCTGCGGGCTTTTTGTTTGCATATTCGCATCAGCAAGCATGAGGAGTATCTCGGCGTCCTGCGGCGAACTTGAGACGATTTTTTCCAGGTACGGTATCGCCTGCGCAAACTGTTTCTTTTTATAGAGGATACTCGCGGCTCTGCGATTGGCCTCCATATTATTTGGGGCAAGCCCTGCAAGCTTTACGGATGCGGTAAGTTCCTTGCCGGTCATACCCGCGCTATGATAGGCATCACTGAGTTTTTGCCAAACCAGCTGATCGCTGGGGTCAAGCACGGAGGCCTTCTGAAGCATTTCAATAGTTTTATTCAATTGGGCCGGATCTTCGCTCAAAAGAACCCCAAGCCGAATAAAATTTCGGGCGTCCTGCGGAAAAGCCAGGGTGTTGGCCTGGTATATCGTCATTGCCACGGTCCGCTCGGTTAACTCACGTAGCGCAGCCTGCTTGTATGATGCGTCGGCATCCTTGACACCAGGAATTTTGACATATGCTTCATACGCTTTGGCGGCATCAAGCTGGCGACCGGTTTTTTCATAACAATCGGCAAGGGGCTTGAGTAATTCCTGCATCAGGACATGCCCTGGATTTTGCGACCGGGCCTTGGCGTAGGCTTCCAACGCTTTCTGGAAATTCGCGGTTTGATAATAGCAATCTCCCATAGCCATATGCAAGGCAACCGTCTGCAATTTTGCCTCTTTGACTTTTTCCAGGCACGCCAGGGCATCTTTATACTGCTTCTTGCTTTGTAAATAAAGCCCTACAACGCTTGCGACCCGTTCGTCGTCCGGGGATTTTTCGAGGTATTTACGGTAATTTTCCATGGCTTCAGCGGGTTTTTTCTGTCCCATCAACAAGTCGCCGAGGGTCTTGTATTCAACATTGGCGTTGGGATTGAGCAGCACCACCTGCTCGTAATTGTTCAAGGCATCGGCGATTTTACCGACTTGTGCCTGGCACTCGGCAAGCGATGAAAGCGCGGCCAGGTTTTTTGGATCGGTTTTAAGGGTGTTTTGATAAAGGCCGATGGCCTCGGAGCAAAGGTTTCTTTTCTTGCAAATATTGCCAAGCGCATAGTAGGTCGCACCGTCTATCTCACCGTCTTTTATGGCCTTCGGCGTAATAGCAAGAGCCTCTTCTTCCATTTTTTTGTCCAGCACGATCGCCATGTACGAGCGATAGACTCCCGTGATTGCGGGATTTAGCTTGATTGCTTTCCTGAAAGCTTCCAGGGCTTCGGTAAAATTTTTCTGCTCATATTGCATATCGCCCATCTCTTTATATGATTCGGCGTCGGAAGAATCGAGGGCAAGAAAGTTGCGCAGGTACAGGATAGCGTCCTTCTTTTGACCGCGTTCATTGCTGATCTGGTAGAGATGTTTGAATACTTTGGCATCTTCAGGCGTAAGCACCGCCAGTTCCCTCAGTATGTTGAAGGCCAGGGCCTGGTCTTTCTTTTCAAGCGCATAATCGGAAAGCAATCTGCGGGAAGGCACGTCTTTCTTGTCAAGATCAACGATATGTGAAGCGGCGTCCATGAGTTTTTCGCGGTTTTTTGATTCTTCATAACATCGCGCGAGTTTTTTCCAATAATTAACGTCATCCTTGACTTTCACCACGATCGCTTCAAGCTGTTGGGCCGCGCCCGCATAATCCTTGTCGTTGAAATAAATGACGCTGAGGATTTTCCTGGATTCCAACGTTGTGCTGTCAAGCTTGACCGCCGACTCGGCGGCATCCCTGGCCTTGTCCCAGATTTTCAGGCGCGCCGCGCAAACCGCAATGCCTTCGGCCGCCCTGGCATTGCGGTCGAGCACGTACCACTTTTGGTAATATTTTATCGCTTCCTGGTAATTTTTCTGCCGTGCATAAAATTCTCCCATCGCGGCGTACACTTTTGGGTCGCTGGGGTTGACTTTTTGCGCTTCGGTAAGGGCGGCGCCTACCTTTTGTTTGTCCGCACCGGATTTATCGAGCGCCTCCGCATAAACCAGCCATACCTCAACGGTGCGCGAGGGCGCGGGAACTTTTTGGTCGATATATTCAATGACCTTGGCATATTTGCCTTCGGACATCATTGCGCCAAGCTGGTCGTCAGCCCAACCTGCCGCACTGGCAATGATTATAATCGCCAAAAAACCAGTCAATACCCGTTTAGCAACAAAACCTCCCATACAGCCCTCCCACGATACAAGTTGAATAATAAAATTATTTTTGTTTCGAATTAAAGGTCAGCTTCATGTCGGAATACAATATACTATAATGAATGGACGAGATAAACAAGGGAAAACAAAGTTAAAATACCAATTACTGATCGTGTAACGCAAGCATTGAAATAATGGCCCTCTTGTGCTTTTCTTCCGGGGCTCATCCGTTAGTTGGGAGTTTGCTTTCTATTTTCTTTTGATGTAAATTAATGCGGTAATACTTTTTGATTTTACCATCGCCGCGGTTATCTATGCACCGTCCCAAAATTCTCCTTATTTATATCGGCAATGAACAAGGCTCGTGGGGAACGACCGCCTATCCGAAGCCCGCCCATTATTATATCATGCCCGGAATCCTTTATTGCGCCGGCGCTTTGAGCGAAGCGTCATGGATTAATACGCATTATGAAGTCAGCTATCGCTATTTCAACCGGACCGTGGAATCCCACGATGCGCTTGTGCGATTCGTGCTCGCGGAGCAGGCCGCGTGCATAGGGTTTTCCGTCTACTGCTGGAATAGTGAAGACACCTTCGGGCTTGCCCGGCGGATACGAGCGGAACAACCGCAAACTTTTATTCTGTGCGGCGGACCCGATATTACCATGAAAGGCCCTTCCGAGACAACGCTGTTTTTCAAAAAGAAACCTTTTGTCGATCTGCTTGTTTTCGGGGAGGCTGAACTAAAAATAGCCTCGCTTCTCCGGGCAGGTTTATCGGGCATACCGCCTGCTTCAACCGTCACGGGCTATGCTTTTCATCCGCGTCACGGTGGCATGGCGGATTTTTCCATGGACTATGTTGACGCACCGGGCAAGGTGCCTGAAATATATCCGTTTAAGCTTGAGGTGAAGCGAACGGCTTCATGCGGACTTGCCATGGTCTATGAAACGGGCCGCGGCTGTCCTTACCAATGCATCTATTGTCAATTCAGCCATCGCAATCATAGGCCTTTTCGCCAGCCGCTTGAACGCGTCACCAAAGAACTTACCTGGCTATTGAACCGGAGCATCGACTGCATACATTTCGCCGACGCGGTGTTCGATTTGGACACGTCTTTCGCCAAAGACGTGTTGCGCCATTGCATCCGCGAAAACCAATCGACCTCTTTGTTCTTTTACTGCTCATTTAACAAACTCGATGAGGAGCTGGCCGAGCTCTTCGCAGCTTCGCAGGCGCAAATCTGCGTGGGCGTCCAGACTACCAATAAAACCGTGCTTAAAAAGATAAACCGCGGCCTTAACCCACGGCTGTTTCATGAAATTAAGAAACTCCTGGCGCGTTATAATCTTAATTTTTATATCGACCTGATTTTCGGGCTTCCTCTTGACACACCAGAGTCCTTCGGCAGGTCTTTTAACGACGTGGATGGTCTTGCCCCAAGTTTTATAATGGTTTTTCCTCTTACACTTGTCAAGGGCACCCCGCTGGAACTGCGCAACGGCGATTACGGAGTCCGCGTAATCGATGAAGACGAAGTAAAATCATGTAACCTGATGTGCGACATCGAATACAACAATATTGCATTATATGAAGGGTTTACCCTCAATGACCTTACGGTTTTCGATGATTTATCGCTCGCGGTTTTTTATTTTTACAATCGTTTTCGGTTGAGCCTCGACTATTTGTGCAAGCGCTTTAATGGCAATGCGGCCCTCCTCTATCAAACTATCGGCCGGAAAACAAAGGTTTTTCTCCAAAAAACCGGCCAGAAAGCGACAAATACAAATTTTATCACCGGATTTGAAGACGAAATCAAGTCGATTTTTATTTCCGAAGCGCACGCGGCAGGCGCC
>JBAVGL010000598.1:0-10056 GCA_049684795.1 Chitinivibrionales bacterium
CCTGTTAATGCTGTCGCTTAAAGAAAGCAGGATATCGAGCGATCCTTCGTCGCCTAATTTAGCCACGGCATTGATATATTGTTTCCAAATTTTATTGTCGGAAACAAGAAAAGACAATTCTTTTGCAACGAAGCTTTTGAGACATGTCAAGAATTCCCTTGATCGTATCTCCCCTATCGCATAAAGCCCGCTTGCGCAAGAATCGACATTTTTTAATTCGAGCATTTCCATGAGAGCCGCCCCAAGCTGCTTCCTTTTTTCCGGGGCCCACAACGGCCATAACGCGACAATCGCATTTGCCCTCACGCGGTTGTCGGGATCATTGAGAAATGGCGCTAATTCATTATTAATTTCGATTGATCCATAGGCCCCAAGCGCCAGAATGCTGTTGGCCACCACACGTTTATCAGGAGCATGCAAATGTCTCACGAACAATTCGCGGAGATCTTCTTTTTTTAAAGTGCCTAATGAGGATATGATTGTGGCACGGGTAATTTCGTCACAATGATCAAGATGATCCAACAGGACCGCGATAGATTCTTTTGTTTTCATTTCGATAAGAATTTCTATCATGTATTTCTTGATCTCATAGTTCTCTTTTTCAAGCACCCGGGAAATCGTCGTAAGAAAATTTTCCTCTTTTGCCAGATCAACGAAGTTAAACAATTTTGACAGCTGCTTTGATTTGAAACCCGTAAGGTTGCGGGCAAGGCTTTCGGCATATTTTTTCCTGATCCGGAAGGTTTGAATAAATATGCCTACCGAACAGTAAAAAAGGACCGCCATTGAAACCCCGAAAGACAGTAATGGCGCGATGAAAAGGAGCCACATACTTGCGCAGATTATAGCGCATGGTTTTACAACACCTTCGATCGAAAGCTTTCCCCTTCCACGGACATCATGGGGAAGGCTCGAAAAAAACACCTGAAAATTAGGGGAAAAAAAAGAGTCAAAAAAAGCCACCCTTAAGCCCATTCCCAATACCACGCACCAGAAAAGGCCGTGGCCAGCGTTACTTTCAGCCCCGGCCCCATGCATGCCTGGAGCAAACCCCAGATAGGCAAGAACAAGGAACACAAAACACAATACGGCCGGTAAAAAAAGCATTGCCCTGGTCGAGCCGATTTTTTTAATAACGTATCCCGCGACGGTGATCTGCAGCATGAACGTGGCAAACATGCTGCTCCCATTGAAATATCCCAGAAATGAAGCAAGCTGCTTCGCGTTTGAAAGGTGTCCTTTCAGCTGCGCATAAAAAGTGTATTGCTGATTGATCACGACGAAAAACAAGAAAAAGTAAAAAATCGCCATGTTCCACAGGAGCGGTTCCTGCTTGACAAGTCGAAGGTCTTCCATAACGCTTTTTAAATTTCGCGCGGCATGCTTCTGTTTGTCGGAAGCGGCCTTGAACGAAACGCCGAATGACTTTTGCACGGGAAGAAAGATAATGCCGAGGAGCATGACCAGAGCGCACCAGACCAGTAATAAGTTTTCCGCTGCCGTAACCTTCATGAGCCATGGAACGGCAAATGAAACGGCGATGGCGCCCAGAGTGCCTCCCGCCGCAACAAAGGGGAATTCTGCGCTTGCCCTGCGGGAATCGACCAGGTCATTCGCCAGCGTCCAGAACACAAGGAAAAGAAGAATTTTCGTCACATACGCATACGAAAACAGGAAGGGATACAAAAGCGGAGCGTGCAACAGCAGGGCGCATTTAATCAGAAGAAGCATGCACCCGTGACCGAACGTCAGGATGATGAAGAAACGCCCTCTGTCAACTCTGTCAATGAGTGACATGAGTACCGACGATGATATGAACAGAAAGACGGCATTGACCAGGAACATGCCCGGAATGGACCGCATATCGCAGTGCGCAAGCAATAAGGACTCGGCCGTGCTGTCACCCAAAATAGCGCTTGCAAAACAGCAGAAAAGAATGGCAAAAAGCGGCCATTTGTATTTCTTCGGCGCCAGCGCGCGCCGGAAACGGTTCAATAACTCCATGAACCATCGCCTTTCAAGGTATTCTGGCATAAGGAGCTATGGCTGCAGAATAAAATTGTACTATTATGGCGTGGAGTCTGCCAAGTTCTTTTGTCAAATGCAATGTATTGATAATTGATTGGCCAAAAGCGATATTATATAAAATCATCAACCTATAACCTATTACCCATCACCTCGTACCTTATAATTATGGACAAACAAAAATTAAAAGAGCAGGTCGAAACGATCCGGCAGGCGTTCGGTTATATCAACCGGTTTAAAAACGAAACGTTCGTCATTAAAATCGAAAGCTCGCTGATCTCACACCAGTTTTTCCCGATCCTTATCAAAGACATCGCCCTGTTGCACCACATCGGCATTAAAATAGTGCTGGTCCCCGGCGCGAAGACCCGGATCGATGAAGTGCTTTCAAAAGAAGGAATTGTTTGCAAAATTGTTGACAATGTCCGCATTTCGCCCCCGGAAGCAATCCCCTTCATAAAAATGGCCGCGTTCGACGTTTCAAATAAAATCATGACCATGCTTTCCGAAAGCAATACAAACGCGGTCATCGGCAACTGGGTGCGCGCGCGGGGCATCGGCGTTCGTAACGGGATTGATTTTCAAAGTTCGGGTCTTGTTGAAAAACTACAGAAAGACATTGTCAACAACGTGCTTCAGGAAGGCCTCGTGCCCATATTTCCCAATATCGGATGGAACGCTCAGGGAAAACCCTATAACCTTTCGTCGAACGAACTGGCTTTTACCGTGAGCAATGAGCTCAGGGCGGCAAAGCTTTTCTTTATTACCGATTTCGGCGGCATCGTGGCCAAAGACTTCATCGTTCCGAAAGGCGTCTATGTTTCCGGCGACGGCTTCGTGTCGCAGCTGACCGTTGATGAGGCCAAGAATTTCCTTGATGTCAATGCACGAGCTCGCAACAAGGGTGTAATGGAACTTGCTTCGATGGCATACCGGGCGTGCCGCAACGGCGTCAGCCGGGTCCATATCGTCGATGGCCGGGTGGAAGGCATGATACTCAAGGAAATCTTCAGCAATCGCGGTTTCGGGACCATGATTTACGCCAACCAGTTTGAAAACATCCGGTTAATGTCCCACGCTGACATACCGGAGGTGCTTCAGCTCATGCAGCCGTCGATTGACGAAGGTGTGCTCGTTGCCAGAACGGAACAGGAATTGGAGAACCGTTTGGCCGACTATAGCGTCTATGAGGTCGACGGCACTATCCACGCCTGCGGCGCATTGCACCTTTATGGCAACCGGCAGGCGGAAATCGCCGGCGTGGCGGTCGACGAAACCTATGCGAACCTCGGCATCGGAAAGAAGCTGATCGAATATCTCATCGTTAAGGCGATAAAGCTCAAGGTACGCCAGGCGTTCGTGCTCACCACCCAAAGCGCCGACTGGTTTTCGCAGCTCGGATTCACCAAGGCAACGATCAAGGACCTGCCCAGGAACCGGCAGGCTTCGTATAACATGAAACGCAATTCCCTTATATTGACATATAAGATAACCTCCTTCAAGAGCAAGAGGCTGCTGGCCGTGGAATAGACAAAAACGGCCCCTTTTGCAGTACCCGCGGAATCATCCCACCCTATAAAAAAACAATTTTCAATAATAACACAAGCTCATGGGTTTATTACCTCATGAGAGGCGATGACCGCGCCTCTACAGAATGAATATCAATCCAACTGCAATGCTGCCGAACGCACATAATCGTAATCATATTTTTATATTATTAGCAATATTATTAATTTTATTCTATTATACAAATCAATCTGTTATATCTAAATTGCGTAATCACTAAAATAATAATATATTGACAATTCCTTGCTTTCTTGTTAGATTTATTAGTGTGAGGCAAGAAAATTATTGGTACTATTAATACAAATTCATCACCCCTAAAAGGAGGCCCTATGTCGGTCCCAGTTTCACTTAAAAAGCTGCTGTATTTCCTGACAATCATCGCCTTTGTTACAGGATTTAACGGCTGCATATTCAGCCCACGGGAAAAAACGGCGGACACCATCGAGATCACGCCGGCAACTTCGGGGCAGCTTGCCGTTTCATCATTCGGTGAACAAGATTCGCTGACGGGGACGCTGCTTACCGCAGGAAACTCCGTAAGCGATATGTCGCTGCAAAGCCAATTCAGCATTTCTTCGGCTTCAAGTCTCGGCAAGCAGGGGCTTTCCAAGTCCAAAGATAATTCAACGGCCACAACTGCCGATTTGAGCGACACCGCGTCCGGCATTGCCCGCCTGTACTGCTATACCAAAGAACTTCTCTGCGATTCATACGACACAATTGTGGTAAAATGGGATGAATTTGCCAAAGATTCCATTCAAAATAATGAAAATATCATTTCAGTTTCCGGAGCAAAGATCTATGCCTTAAAAACCGAACGCTACAGCGTTACCGATCTTGACGGCGACGGAATTGTTTCCGGCCAGGCCAAGTACAACGGAAAAGCCCGCTTTGCTTACTCATCGCTCCAGGCAGGGACACTGGAAAAACTTGTCATGGACGTTTCCGCCGGCCCTGACCAAGATTTTTCCGCCGACGCGGACAACCAGATCCTGGCAATGTCGTGGGTGCAGATCTCCGGTTCAGACACCACGTCGTATGCGACTTTTGCCGATGCGGATAACGACGGCATACTTATCGATAAAAGCAAAGCGACTCCTTCGCTGGTGGACGTCGTATTGTTCCAGAAAAACCCTCCGCTTAAGCCTTTCGTTCAATCCACCACGCTTTCAATGCGCATTCAAACCAACGGCATTGATTCAAATGACAAAATCATCAGGCTTAGCGGTGAAGAACACCGCATGAGCGGACGCGTCGTCACGTTAACCGTCACCGATTCCAGCGGCAACCCTGACATCGCGGCCAACAGCATTGCAATCGCGACCTTCGCCTCGGATCCCGCGACCAATCTGGGAGCTATCGATACCGTCAGGTTTGTTTTCAATGTCGCCGCCGACCTGCAGGACCAGAAGGACCAGCTTTTATACGGACTCCATATTAAAAAAGACAAGCAAATCGGCATCGTGCGCGAGCGTACCTTTGATTTCACCACCACCGATCCTGTCAAGTCCGGCGACAAGCCCGCGAGCGGGCATATTGTCATGTCGGTAACCTACAGCAACGACAAAACCGCCTCGCTGGTCGCTGACTTCAGCCCAACGGGCTTCAGCGGCACCTGGACTGGGCCGGACGGAAACATGGTTAATGTAACATGGGACAGCAACGGCGAAGTGGTTTCCTCGAAGTAAGGCGGAAGCATTGCCAATGCAATGCAGAAAATGTACTTTGTTAGTGTCAAACGGGTCGCAGGCCCGTTTGACACTAACTTGGTAAAGGGAAGAACAGCGGGCATGAAACCAATTGCACGAGACAAAGCAATAAACATCTACGCCTACGACGATTTCAGGCTCTACCTGAACGATCGTTATGAGGCGCTCAAGCAATCGGATCCCGATTGTTCGGCCCGCAATTTTGCCCGCAGCGCAGGCTTTTCCAACCCCGGTTTTTTCAATGACGTCATAAAGGGCCGCCGCACGCTTTCTAAGGAAGCGCGGAAGAAACTGTCCGCGGTCTTCGGCCTTGCCGATTATGAAGCGGAATTTTTTGACGTTCTCGTCGAGTATGGTCAGGCAAAAAAAGACCTCCGGCGTCAGGAATTGTATAAAAAAATTCTGGCGCACCGCAACCGCAGCGCCTTTGCAAAGCTCAATCCAGCGCTTTCACGGTATTACCAGGATTTTCGCTACCCGCTCATCTATAACTCCCTGATGTCCTGCGAATTCTTCGGGGATTTTGACCGGCTATCCGACTTCATCTACCCGTCCATCCCTGCCGCGGAAATAAAAAAGCTCCTTGACGATTTGCTTGAATGGGGCCTGGTCATCCGTCAGGAAAGCGGCAGATACGCAGTCACGCAGCGTTTCGTGGAACCGCCGGCCACCCTTATGGAGCAAGTCAAGCAGCTTAACCGCGAATGGATCATTCAGGCGGCCGATGCGCTCATGAAGCTGCCTCCCGAAAAGCGCCATATGTCGACCATGCTGCTGAGCACCACGCCGGCGGCATGCAAAAAAATCGCCGAAAAGATCGAGCAGTTCCGCCAGGAAGTGTGGAACATCGTCCGCGACGACAAAGACGACCCTTCGTGCGTCATGCAGCTCAATCTTCAGTATTTCCCGCGGTCCCGCAAAAAGGAGCGTCCATGAAAGGCCTTTACCTGTTGCTTATTGCAACCGGCGTTTTGTTTTCCGCATGCACCAAAACTACCCTCGTGGCCGATGGCGGAGGAAACGATTTTCCTAATTCTCATACCACGGCCTCGGCGCTTGGAAAAACCATCGCGGCTAATCTTGGCAGCGGCAATAACTGGGGCGATTCGATCGTCATGCCGCAATCCCCTTCCCCGGCCTCGGCCGCCCAGTCGATTTCCGTCCCTACCTCGGCGCCGTCGTCATCCTCCCTTGCAAAGAAAACCCAAGCAAGCCAATCCCTCATTTTCGACTTGTCCGATACGGTCAATGGAATCGTGCTGGCCTATTACGATGTTTCATCCGATTCCCTTATTAAAAATGACACGCTTGTCTTGCTCTACGACGACGCGTTCCGCGACACTTCGATTAAAAATAAACACCTGTACCAGTACAAGGGCACGACAATCAGTACATTGTCCCATATTCAAACCCGGTACCGCTTTACAGACAGCGACGGCGACAGCATCATAAATAACCTCGACGGAAAGCTCAATCAGGTCATCGCGGAGGTAACGGTGATTAATCCGCTGGGTACCGTTGAAAAAACGGTTTTAGGCGTCGACGGCGGCGCAGACGAAAACCTCGACACCAAGGCGGATAATCGCCTCCTTGCCTTCAGCTATGTAAAGCTCGCAGCAAATGGAGATACTGCTTCCTTTATGCAATACGAGAGCTATACGGGCTCACTGTTCATTGTTGATCCTACCCGCACCGATTCCAGCCTTGTCCGGCTCCGTTCCATTGACACCGACATACTCCTGCGCCGAACCGTGACCGAAGCGGTATTCGTTGTCTTTCCGGGCCCAGACAGCGTAAAAAACTATCCGGCGTACGTGCGGAGTTGTAAATATTTCGACCGCGGCAAGACCATTACGTCCCTTGTCCGCGGTGTGCCGCCGGACTCCTTATTACATGCCGATGACTCGGCATGGGCGCGGATCATTGTAAACTCCCCGAACGATATCGTTACAAACGACACTCTTCAATATGGGGTAATGCTTGGAAAAAATCCGGGCGACTCTGCCGCACTATCGCTCCTTTCAATACGCCGCCATGTTTTACAACGCATCGGCGATGAAAGGGAATCGATTTTCTCCGTAAAAAGTGACCAGCCTTTGGCCCGCAATCAGGCCTTGCGGTCCGGTGCCATGTCGCTTTGGCTCAATTATTCCGACGGCCAGTGGATCTATGCCGATGGAACGTTTACAACGGACAGGATAAGCGTGGTTTTCACGGATTCAAAGGGAGATACGCTGGATCTGGCCTGGGACAGAAGCGGGGCGCAGGTTCAATAGGTTTCAGGGGAAGTAGATTTCGTCGCGTTAATGAGTCCGCCCGCCAGGAGAATCGAGCGCTGCCTGCCGGAAAGCTCCACGATAACGGTAAAACTCGTGCTGTTCGTAACATTCTGTATTGTCAATATACCGCCCTTGTTCAGTTGCTCATGGACGTTTTCGGCCCTGAGCCGGTCGCCCGCTTTTAAAGCATCGTAATCCGATTCATTTTTAAAAATGGCCGGAATAATGCCGAAATTGATCAGATTGGCCGTATGGATGCGCTCGATGGATTTTGCCACGACCATCTTGACGCCAAGATACATGGGGCAGATCGCGGCGTGCTCGCGCGACGAACCCTGGCCGTACGACTGGCCCGCCACGATGATCGTGTGCAGGCCCTTCTGCTTGTTGGCGAGCGACTTCGCGGCGAACTGCGGGTCCTGGCGCTCGAACACGTACTTGGCGTATTCCGGTATGTTGGAACGATACTTAAGGCGGTTTCCCGCGGGCATGATATGGTCCGTGGTGATTTTATCGCCCAGGTAAATCGTCACGACTCCGTCGACGGTTTCCGGACATGGGGCATTTTCCGGGGGGACGCCGATATTGGGGCCGCGATATATTTCAACGGTTCCCGGAGAGTCGGAGGGTTCCAAAATCATGCTGTCGTCGATAATGAATTTCGCGGGCAGCGGAATGTCCTCGTACTTTTCGTTGGCGAAATAGCGCATGGGATCAACCAGCCTGCCGCTTAAGGCCGCAGCAGCGGCCGTTTCCGGGGACACAAGATACACGCCCGCGCTGCTGGTCCCCGTGCGCCCGAAAAAATTGCGGTTGTTGGTGCGCACCGACACCGCGTTCGTCCGGGGCGCCTGGGAGTTTCCGATGCAGAAACCGCAGGCGGTTTCCAAAACACGCGCGCCGGCGGCAATGATGTCGGCAAGGGCGCCGTTTCTGCCCGCCATTTCGAGCACCTGACGCGAACCGCAGGCAACGCCGAATGATAGGCCGGGGGCGACTTTTTTCCCTTTAAGCACCGACGCAACGCGCATGACATCGCGATACGACCCGTTGGTGCACGATCCGATCAGTACCTGGTCGACCTTGATTGTTTCGAGTTCCCTGAGCGGTTTGATGTTGTCGGGAGAATGGGGGCAGGCGGCCAAAGGCTCAAGGGTCGACAAGTCTATGGTTATGACTTTTTCATACTGCGCGTCAGGGTCCGCCTCAATTGGCCGGAAACATTGGGCGCGTCCCTGGGCGCTCAGAAATGCCCGTGTTTGCGCGTCCGACGGGAATATCGACGTGGTCACGCCAAGTTCCGCGCCCATGTTGGTTATGGTGGCGCGTTCCGGCACGCTGAGCGTTGCGACGCCCTCGCCGCCATATTCAATGACGCGTCCCACATTCCCCCTGGTACTGAGGATTTCAAGCAATTTGAGGATGACGTCCTTGGCCGAAACCCACGGCCGCAGTTTCCCCTGCAGGGCCACTTTGACAACATAGGGATAGGTGACAAAAAACGGCCCCCCGCCCATGGCAACGGCAACGTCGAGGCCGCCCGCGCCGATGGCGATCATGCCCATGCCGCCGCACGTTGGCGTATGCGAATCGCTCCCCAGAAGGGTCTTCCCCGGGCACGCAAAGCGCTCCAGGTGCACCTGGTGACAGATGCCGTTACCGGCCTTCGAAAATTTTATCCCATATTTTCCGGCCACGCTCTCAAGATACGCATGGTCATCGGCGTTCTCAAATCCTTCCTGTATTGTATTGTGGTCGACGTATGAAACCGAAACTTCGGTTTTAACTTTGTCAAACCCTAACGCTTCGAACTGGAAATACGCCATAGTGCCGGTTGCGTCCTGCGTCAGCGTCTGATCGATACTGATGCCCACTTCTTCCCCGGCCATCGGGTTTCCGCTTGCACAATGCGCATCAAGGATTTTTTGAACGATATTTTTTCCCATGTTTCGTGAACTTTCTGTACAATATGAAATTACGCTAATTTATATTTGATAAAGCGTTGCCGGTATTTTATACTGTTAAATATAAATCGTTATGCCCGGTTAAGGCGACCGTTGCAGCGATTCATTTTTCATGATGGGACGACAGAATGTCACGCATTCATCATGAGCAAAATAATCCCTCCGAATTATTTACCGAAGAAAACGGTAAAGCCGAAGCGCTTATTGCCGGCGGCAATCTGCCCGAAGCGGCCAAAATCCTGGTTGACATTGTCGAGTTGGACCCCGAAAATTATCGCGCTTACAGTAACATCGGAATTATTGCATGGATGAGAAAAGCGTGGGAAGACGCGTATAGCATGTTTATAAAGGCGGTTTCCATTAAACCCGATTACACCGATGGGCTCATAAACCTTTTCGACGCGACATTAAAACTTCACCGGGTCCGGGAAATGCTGCCTCTTCTTGAAAAGGCGCTGTCAATAAATCACCATGATGAAGAGCTGAAAATCCTTCATGAAGCAATTTTAAAAG
>JBAVGL010000599.1:0-1628 GCA_049684795.1 Chitinivibrionales bacterium
AGGTGACTGAGGGGTTTCTTTGCAGCTTTTTATTTATCGCTCTACATACCGCATCAAACTGTTTTAAAATATCAGCATTTGTAAACCGTAAAATCTCCAAAAAATGATCGATTGGCCGCTGTCGATAGAATTTTTTTTCATGGGATCGCAGAAAGTCATACCAGAGTTTCTTTTCGGCATTTGTCATGTCTTTGCGCAAACTGAGAGCATTTTCGACAAGGTTCGGATTGTAGGGCAATGAATGGCCATCCCATATTAAACCGCGTTTACGGACATCATCAATCGTAAATATTGCCCTTTGCCTAGAAGAGACCCCACCGGCACGCCGTGCCACCTCCCCTTTCAGGGGAGGCTTTTCTGAACCAGGCTCCCCTGCAAGGGGAGCTGTCACCGAAGGTGACTGAGGGGTTTCTTCCATTCTCATCGTTGGAGCTGTCACCGAAGGTGACTGAGGGGCCGTTAGCTGTCATCAAATTCTCCTGTGATTCATCGTTTTATCGTCCTCATACGGGCGTCACATTTTTTTGCGATTTCCAACTTGCCACGTACTCGGTCTGCCCGGGCCTTTCAAGGTCCGGCTCTTCCACCTTCCATTCTCCCGCCAGTCCTAATTGACGCGCGGTCAGTTCGAAGTGGCACATTGCAATACCCATGTCCAGCCGCTGGATGTCGGCAAGCCTTAAAAGCTTGGAGATGATGCCGTTGCCGTAGCCTTTCGTGCGCTCAAGGAAAAAGTGCCATACACCCTCTATTTTGACGATACGCCACGGCTGCTTGTTTGAGGCCGACGGAGCTAGGCGGACCATTTCCAAGGGATCCGTGTAGCGGCCCGCTTCTTCAACGGTCAAGGGGGTCCCGAATTTTCCGAAGAAAAATTGTCCTTCCCACGCATTACGGTTGATGGCGTTGATTTTTACGCGCGTTGCGCTGTTTTTGGCTTTTTCGAGGTTTTCAATGTATCCCAGCGAAACAACGGCCGGGACTATTTCTCCCCGCGCGGCTTTGATTTTTTTCGCGAAATTGCTTTTTGAGAATATTCCGCCGATCCAGCAGGAACCAAGCCCGGCGTCGGTGGCATGCAGCACCAAGTGCTCCATGGCATACCCGAAATCTTCCAGGCCCCTGGCAAGCGGAGAAACCGCGCCGATGATGAATGCCCGCGGCCTTTTGATCAGGCCATAGGTTCCGGCGCCTTTAAGCGCGCTTTGATCGCCGGGTGATGCCGCGACGATATCAAAACGCACCTTCGATCCGAGCGGACCTACGGTAAAATCCGCGGCCGCGCTTTTTAATTTTTCAACGACGGGTCTTTCAACCGCTCGTTCAAGATACGCGCGGCACGAAAAGCGTTGACGGATAATTTCAGTTATCGACCTGCTGAAATCCATGGCAATCCTTTCTGTCAGCTTTATGAGAATTGTTGCGCTTTGGTTTTCGCAGCCCTAACACCGCGCAGCGGCTTCAGTTCAAAACAATGCTGTTTTGGTCTTGGTGTAATTTTGTCGTTGTCGCCTCGCCAAGCATGGTAAGAATCAGCTCAATATCGTTCATTTCAACTGTCCGATTTTTTCGGACAACTGGTCATAACCCTCTAAAAGAAGCTTCTTTTTCAGGTCATTCCAGTATTT
>JBAVGL010000600.1:0-2138 GCA_049684795.1 Chitinivibrionales bacterium
ACATGGCATGTCTTCAAACCTCAATATGCAATCCATGGGGCGTTAAAATCGACGCATATGCAATTGCGCCATACTGGAACGCCAGCGACCACGCTCCCGCGGGCACCGAAGCCGCGATGCGGGCCAGCCTCGCCGATTGCGTCACGGAACTAACGGGCGCCCGCAGCGCATTGACAGGCACAAGCATTCCCTTAGTCTGCTATGAAGGCGGCCCTGACAATTTCAGCACTGAAAGTCTGGACGCGTCTTCCTTCCAGTATCAGCTCACTATTGATGCTCTCAATGCCGTGAAGCTGCAGGTTCAGGGCACATTCAATTACTATACTTTCAACGGCGGAGATGTTTGGGGCTTGAAAAAGCAAGTCGGTGACAATCCCGCGATATCACCGAAATGGCGCGGTTATATACAATGGCTTTCGACGATTCAAACAGTCCAGCCGATTGCTTTCAAATTCGAGCCTGTCAAGTTCTCGGGCCCATCTACCCTCTTTAATCTGCTTGGACAGCATGTGGGAGCAATCGGAGAATGTAAAAATCTTCCATCCAACACGCATGGATTGTTCATATCTGTACAGGACAATTCTTCAGTTAAGCCTGTTTTAATGGTTCGGTGATCCTCGCGTCAATCAGCCGAGAAGTGGATTCACCCTTGGTCGTTGCGCTCTTTTTCATATTGTTTGTACCTCATTCGTAATGTTTGACCACCCCGTAATGCTCACTTTTTCAGTAATTTAAACGCATGGCTCCACTCGTTGTTACGCAGGCCCGGAATGCACCACAGCATGCAGAGCGGTTCAATGGCGCGCGCGGCTTCAACGGCGCCCATGTCCTCGACCTCGAATCCGAATTTTTCCACTATGGCGGCCACTTCCTTTTTTGCCTGATCGTTGTTGCCGCAAATGAACATTGTCGGTTTCTGGCCGCCGAAATCGGGATTCACCATGAACGCGGCCCCGATCGAATTGAAGCTCTTGACAAAAAGAGCATCAGGCACGGCTTGTTGCAAATCTTCCATGAGCGAACGGTCGAGCCGGGTAAAGTACTTGATCACGCCGTTTACGGGAGGGGCGTTGTCGATCGGGTTCGTAACGTCGATGACGGTTTTGCCCTTTAGATTGGCCGCTTCCGCTTTCACTACATCTAAAGCGGCGTTTCCCTTCACCACCAGCACAACAAGGTCGCCGAATTTCGCGGCATCGGTAAATGAACCCGCTGAAACCGCACCGGCCGACTTCTTTATGAATTCATTAAGTTTTTCCGGTTTGGTCGTTCCCATCTTCACCGAAAAACCATGTTTGACAAATCCGCCGGCCAGCGTTTGAGCAACAGTCCCGGACCCTAAAATTCCTACTTTTTTTGGCATGAATCCCTCCTCGTTAAAAATTTAGAACACATTCCAGCGTACTATGTAAATGTTGCAATTAGCATGCCAGACAGAATATTTTTGAGATCCGCAAGGAGGAAAAGGGGTGTCTTGATATGAAAGCCGCGATATTTTTTCTTTTAGTAATTGTCTTCAAATGTTTTAGCGCTGGCCCGGCCCCGTGCAATGATCTTCTTGATTCCGGCAACGCCTCGTATGGAGTCTTTGATAATCTGAAGGCCCTGGACTATTACGCAAAGGCCTACAAAGAATGTCCTAACATCTTCGATCCGCTCATGAAAATGACCAGGGCGCTCATTGATGTCGGTGAGGATTTCAATGACACCGGGTCGCAAACTTTATACCGGGAAGCCATGAAATTTACGGACACGCTGCAATTTCATTACCCCGATTCATCGCAGTCGTATTTCCTCAGGTCGGTCGCCGCCGCAAATCTCTTCGATTTTAAGAAGGGCAAACAAAAGCTGGAATTGGCCGGGATCGTCCGGAAGAATGCCGAACAATCAATTAAATTGTCGCCTTCGTTCGCCCCGGCATATATCGTTTTAGGATCGTACTACCGGCGCGTCGCGACCGCCGGCCCGTTTCAGAAAATGCTGGCGCGCATTTTATATGGTCGCGTTCCCACCGGAACACTCCAGGATTCCAAGCGAACGCTGCTTGAGGCCTTGCGACTTTTTCCTGAAAACATTTACGGCTCGCTTGAACTTGCCCAAACGTTGATTGCGCTCGGTGAAGAAAAACAGGCCTATGC
>JBAVGL010000601.1:0-6181 GCA_049684795.1 Chitinivibrionales bacterium
ATGCAAACCAGAAATAAAGCAGAAATAAAATGCAATAAAATATTGACCAAATGATATCCAAAAGTCGAGTCGCCCCAAAGGTGATATTCCAACCAGAATACGCTATGCATTAAGGGATAATATTGCTGCGTGGCGCCGAGTTGGGTCCAAATATGCCATAGGCCTGTTGTAGACCGAAGAGCAGGCAATGTAATATGATGATCGTCATCCCAGATTTGAGTTCCATTCCAGGAAGGATAATAGGTTGCAAATACTACAACGAACAAAAGAAAACTTAAAAGCAAATCTCGTTTCAACCAGTGAAATGAAATCGTCCGTGTCGGTTTGTTAAATGATTGCGGCTGTTTTTGTTCCATTAGCTTTAGACATATTGATACATGTTAATTTTAAAATAGGTAAAACATCTTAATTGCCGGATAGCATCTTACAGGCAGCATCCAACCCGAAGCCGCACGCTATTTTTATATCATATTCGGCACGATTATAATCACCCATTGCTTTATAAGCCAGTCCGCGGTTATAATATCCTTGAACGGAGTTTGGATTGAGATTAATCGCACGTGTATAATCTTCAATTGCGCTGCCGAATTCGCTTTTTACACAATATGAAACTCCACGATTAATATACGCAACGGCGTAGCGCGGATTGACGTTGATTGCCTGGGTATAATCTTCAATTGCATGATTTTCATCGCCCTTTGCTTTGTAAGCAAGACCACGGTTGTTAAAAATATGAGCAGCAGTGGGATTGATCTTGATTGCCTGCGAATAATCGCCAATAGCATGATCGATGTCGCCTATTGCATTATAGGTAAGTCCGCGATTATAATAGGTTTCAAAATTGCGCGGGTTAAGATTCGCTGCCTGCGAGAAATCATCAAGTGCCCGGTTATATTCGCCTAAGGCCTTATAGACTAACCCGCGATTATTATATGCCATCGGTCCTATTGGGTTAAGCTTTACAGACTGAGTAAAATCTTCTATAGCACTATTATGATCACCCAAGGCATTATAGGCTAACCCGCGGTTATTATGAGCCAGCGCGGACATCGGATCAATTTGAATTGCTTGATTAAAATCTTCAATAGCTCGAATGTAATTGCCTTGTTTTCCGTAAGCGACCCCACGACTATTAAAAGCAATTGCCACGGGAAATTTGTCAATAACATCATTCCAAAGAGAAATGCTATCTTTCCATACACCGCATCGCTCATGAGTAAGATAAGTAAAAGAAACTATCAGAATGACAATAGTGGAAAAGAATAAAATTCTTAATAAAATGCTATTATGAATTATCTCCTTTAGCAAAAAACTACACAGGACCGCAAAAATGAAATACATTCCCAACATCGGAATATAGGTATATCTCTCGGCAACCAGTGCGCTTCCAACGGGTACAATTTGAAGCACCGGCAAGGATGTAATAAGAAAATATAATGAACCAAAAACAAGCGTATAGGAACGCCTACGGAAATAATAAATTGCCCCGGCAATGCCGAGAACAAGAAAAGGGGATGCGAACATTATAAAATCCATGGTTTTATCAAGAACGTGCGAAATAGGATAGTATGCGCACAATTTAAAAGGGAAAACTGATTTTAATATATAGAAAAGTATTCCATAGAAAGGCACACAAATACGCTGAAGTATTGGGATGCTGGAAAAAATATAGGAATATTCCGAAATTATATCTGAGCTTTTTTGCGTAAGAAGGGTTAAAACTACAAATACTGCCGAGATTATTAAAAAGGGTATTTTGTCAAGTATTGCTTTCTTATCGATCTTATGAAGACGCAAATAATCTATAAGAAGCAGAACAAAGGGCTGGCTGACCGCCATAGGTTTTGACAATAATGAAAATAAAAGCGAGAGAGCACATAAATAATAATATTTTCGGTTTCCTTTCTTCACATATCGCAAATAATACAACAGCGAAAGGAAATAAAAAAACGACGACAACAAGTCCTTCCGTTCGGCTATCCAAGCAACGGACTCAACTCTCATCGGATGAATGGCAAATAGCAAGGCGACAAGCAAACTTAATAAATATTGCCTTGATAAGGCAAAGATTAACGCGAATACCAAAAGACAATTTACAATGTGCAAGAGAAGATTCGTGGCGTGATAAATGGTTGAATTAATTCCGCAAAATTGGTATTCAACCAAATACGTAAGCATGGTAACCGGTTGGTAATTTCCAACATAATTTGAAGAGAATATCATAGCAAGATTGTGAACCGAGAAGCCTCTTATGTCCGGATTATTGACAACATAGTCATCATCATCAAAATTAGTAAATCCATTGTTAAGCGCCGGCATAAAAGCGATGAACGTTATGATTGCAATAATGACGCAATAATAAATTGCGACATGTGTGTGTTTTTGAATTGATGGCTGTTTACCATTACCTATGTTTTTCAAATTTATCTTTGCTTTCAAAGTCAGACTCGATTTAAGCGAAAAAAATCAAAATGAAATATGAACCAGTGTTGGTCGATTAATTGTTGTGCCATCCCCAAGTTGCCCGTTGCTATTATTTCCACAAACCCAAAGAGAACCATCCGTCTTTATTATAAGGCTATGAACATCACCGGCTGCCATGCTCTGAACATTTCCTAAATTTGCGGTTTGTACTGGTATAGAGCGACTCGTCGTCGTCCCGTCACCGAGCTCCCCAAAATCATTATCCCCACATGCCCAAAGAGTAGTGTCGGATTTCAATATCAAGCTATGATATCCGCCTGCTGCCATTCCTTGAACATTGCTTATGCTTGTAACTTGCACTGGAGAATGTTGTTCTGTCGTTGTACCATCGCCAAGTTGACCGAAAGTATTATCTCCGCAAGACCAAAGGGTAGCGTTATTTTTCAATATCAAACTGTAGTAAAAACCAGCTGCTATACTCTGCACATTATTATTGATTTGCACGGGAGTGGCTTGGTTTATAGTTGTGCCATCTCCAAACTGGCCTAATGAATTAGACCCACATGCCCACAATGTACCATCTTTTTTCAATATCAAACTATGATCCCCTCCCGCTGCAATACTCTGCACATTTGTAATGCTCGTGATTTGTATCGGTATAGTTGAACCTACAGTTCCAATACCAAGCTGGCCATAGGTATTATCACCGCAGGACCAAAGAGTACCATCATTTTTTAGAATCAAACAATGCATGCTTCCTGCTTTCATACTCTGCACATTACTATTGACCTGCACCAGTGAAGAGCGATCAATCATTGTTCCATCACCAAGTTGGCCAAAACCATTATATCCACAGGCAAATAAAGTTCCATTTGTCATCAGAATGAGAGAGTAGAAATCACCGGCAGAAATATTTTGAACCCCTGTTTTTATTAGCACCGGCAATGATCGATCAGTTGTGGTTCCATCTCCAAGTTGACCATGATTATTACCTCCGCAAGTGAATAATCTTCCGTCGGTTTTTAAAATAAGACTATGGTTATTGCCCGCCGCCACACTCTTGAACCCAGCATAAAATTTTGCTGTATCGCTTATGACCATGCCAGCGTTATTGGTCACATTCACAGTATATTTCCCGCTATCGCTAATTCCCGGTGATGAAATTGTATACGAGGCGTTATTTGCACCCGTTATATTTCCTCCGTTTTTTCGCCACTGATATGTTGGTTGCGGCACACCAGTCGCCACAACCGTGAAAGTCGCGGACTGGTTCAAATAAAGCGTTTGGCTTGGGGGCTGCGTGGTGATTGTAGGACGCGAACTAACCGACAGCGTAATAATTTTGCTGGTCACGGAGCCGCAACCAGTCGACACCGCGCACGTATACGCGCCGGAATCGGTAAATGCAATCGGCTTAATCGGAAACGAGGACGAATTTGTTCCCACGGTCGTGCTGCCTTTGTACCATTGATAACTTAAAGATCCTGTTCCTGAAGCCGTAACGGTCAAAGTGACCGTGTCTCCCACGATTTTTGAAATTGTGGTGTTGGCGGTTGGGGCCGAAATCGTTGGCGGCATTGTTATCGTTAAATGAACGTTACTGCTCGTTGCAGATTGTGTGCAACCGTTTGAAACCGTGCAGGAATATTGTCCGCTGTCCGAAGCCGCAACGGCGCTAATGGTATAGGTAGCACTGTTTGGAGCAGTTGAAATAGCCGAACCATTCTTTTTCCATGAATAGGTAAGCGGAGAAGTTCCAGTAGCAGCAACCGTAAAAGCAACTTGCGAACCCGAACAAACTGGCATTGTTGACGGGCTTGCGGATATGCTCGAAATCGCGGGAGGACTATCGACGGTCAAAGTCATGTTCTGGCTCTGAGCATCCGGGCTAATTCCGTTGCTCACCATGCAATAAAAACTCCCTGCGTCTGCAATTGAAAGCGGCGTTATTGAATAGATGCTATCGGTGCTATTCCCCGGCGCTGCCGCAGTCCCTTTCATCCATTGATATTTTAAAGGCTGCGATCCTGTCGCCGAAACCGAAAATACGGCCGCCACATTAATACAGGTTTCTTTATTTCCTGAAATAGTGCCAATAACGGGAGCATTCCCGTTTATCTGCACTGTCCTTGTTATTGTGTCCGTATTGCCCGCGCTATCTTTTACGGAATAGGTAACCGAATAAGTCCCGATTTGAGCAAGTTTAACCTTTGAAGTATCTATGGCAACCTTTGAAGTAATAATTCCGTCCTTATCATCGTAGGCGGAATCCCCAAGTTCCGTGTACTTTCCGCCGACCATAATCGATTGCGGATTTGCACCTTTAAGAACAATTACCGGTTTAGTGACATCTTTGACCGTAAGTGTTATCCAATTCGAGGTATCGGTTCCCTGGGAATTCGAGACAATATACCGATATCTACCCTGGTCGGTGTAGCCAGTCTGGGAAATAGTGTAGGTTTGATTGGCTGAAATCGAAGTCAAGCCGCCTTCTTTAAACCAAGAGAACACCGGCGAGGGGTTGGCGTCGGCATTGACTGTAGCTGCAAATGAAGCGGGCTGGCCCTTATTTACAGCAAGATCGGCGATTGTTTTTCCCGCAACCGGGGCCACGATTAGGTCGGACACGTTAATTTTTATTTTAGCTACATTACTGGTATTTTTTCCGTCCGAAACGGTAAAGGTCAAACTATCGGACCCTAAAAACCCGGCCAGTGGCGTATAGGTCAAATTCGGAGCAGTCCCTGAAAGTGTACCGTTTACGGGCGGGGTAACCACGGTCCAGCCCGAAAGCGAATCGCCGTCAATAGGATCGGCAGCAAGCGTAATGGATAGCGGCGTATTTTTTTTGGTTGAAAGATTTTGATTATTTGCCTTAGGCGCGACATTGTAGTCGAGTATGGTCGTGTCCGCGCTTTTGTTATGCAATGATGATTTATCGGACGCCGTGATAAGGATTTTATTCGAGTGATAAGTGCTCAGAACAGCAAAAATCGTATAATGGCCGTTTGCATCCGGCAATAAAACCGCCGGTATGCCTGAATTCAGCGTCCATGAGACGGTATCAACGCCGCTCTGGTCCGTAACGGAGTAAACAAGCGTATCATTCTGATTGGCCGTTCTTGTGTTGGTTGCGGGGCCGCTTATTTTGGTAATTTTAGGACCAATTGAATCGACAACATTGGTTTGGGCCGCCCATAAATGGATGGTCATAGTATCGGCATCGCCTTTTTTATTTTTCACAATAATTTTCGGGTAATAATTATTCGTGTCGAATGCGGCAAAGGCGTAAGAATAAACGGCGTTAATGATCGTATCTTTTGCGGGTAGACCCGGCATCAGAACAAAAGACAACGAATCTCCGGTTGATATATCAGAAAGTGTTAAAGAAATCGCGCTGCCATCGGTTCCATTCAAATTTATTGAATCTTTATTCCAGTGCGGTAATTTAGGCGGGGTATCAATTGAAGCAGTTACGGTTATCGTCACGGTCTGCGTGTCAAAATAGGCCGGGCTATCCGTGTCGGTGACCTTGAAAAGCACCGGATGATTGCCGATAAAACCGGATGGCGGTGTCCACCTGAAAGGCGGGGTGAACTGAGCAAAAGGAACCGTATCTTGTTTGACATAAAAAGAATGAAGCTGAGCGGCGTTGCTGTCATTCGCCAAAACCGATAGGCTGCATGTTTGGGCGGCGGGTATGTTGGTTATTCCGTTTATGGCGAGATGGGGCCACGTATGTGGAACGGGCTTGAGG